>CAMOTT010000032.1 GCA_946626015.1 uncultured Clostridia bacterium
GCGTAGTCGAAACGCGAGTCCAGGATCCGGTTTGAGGCAAGCATAAGGGCAGATATAAGCAGATTGACGGCAATCCCGGAGAGGGCTATCACCGCGCCCTGTTTAAAAGAAAGCCTTGTATTTTCGCTGCGTTTTATACGCATCCCCGTGGGCAGCAGGGCGATCTCCTCCGGATGGTCGTCAAGCAGGAACATACTCAGCAGGTGGCCGGTTTCGTGGAAAAAGGCCGCCGCTATCCCCAGGGGCAGCTTGCCGCTTTTGTCGGCGGCGCAGAGCAGGGTGACGGCGGCGGCGAACCAAAAGCTGATTTTGACAGTTGTCCCCTTATACCTTAGCGTCATTAAAATCTATTACGCTTGCCGGGTCGTAACGCTCCCCGTTATATCTGATCTCAAAATGCAGGTGCGGCCCGGTGGATTGTCCGGTGCTGCCCACAAGGGCGATTATCTCCCCGGCGCGCACCACCGCGTCCTCCGGGGCATAGAGCTGCGAACAGTGGCAATAATACGTTTTAAGGCCGCTGCCGTGGTCGATGAGGATATAGTTCCCGGACACGCTGTTGCTGCCCGTTTTCTCCACTCTGCCGTCCAGGGCGCAGGCGATCTTTGCGCCGGTTTTCGCGCCTATGTCAATACCGGTGTGAAAGCTGTTTTTCCCTGTTATAGGGTGGATCCTCTTGCCGAAGGGCGAGGTGATCTTTCCGTACACAGGCACGGTGAAATTTATATTAGCGGAGACGGGGAGCGCGCCGCTGTCATTTTCCGATTGCGGGATATCCTCTCCGCCTTTGCCCTCCCCGCTCTCGGCGGCGGCTTCGGCGGCGGCTTCGGCGGCGGGCTTTTCCGTTTGCGTTTCGCTCTCCTGAATTACAGCCGGAGCGTTGTCAAAAACGTAATTTTTAAATGATTTCATGGCGGCGGATACCGAGGCGGAATAAATATCCCGGCCTATCTTACTGCCGTATATTTTTTGCAGCTCTTTAAAGGCGGGGGAGCCGGCCTTGCCCATTATCAGCACGGCGAGCACGATAATTGCGCAAACGACGGACTGCACTGTTACCACCCTGCCTATGCAGCTGTTTTTTCTTTCTTCCGTCTTGATACTTTTCTTCCTCAAAATCAGTACCGTACCTTTCTGCAGAATAAAATACATCTCCCTGCAATATTATGCGGAGAGATGTGTTTTTATGTATTCCACAGTGTGTTTACGGCGGAGTTTAATATTTGTTGTGTACCCGTTCCGCAAAGCAGAGCAGATCCTTGATATCAAGAACCGTGCCGTCATCCAGCACCGCCTTGCCACTGAGTCTGCCGAAAACCTGATGCTGATCGCTGATTATGAACTTGACGTCTATCTTCGCGGCCCGGTCAATAATGGGCACAAAGTCCATCTCAAACCTGCCGTCGCTGGAGGTGAAGGTCCAGGGATCGGTGTAGGAGCTTTCGGGGATGTTGAAGACTATATCGTCCAGCTTGTGAGCCTTGCCGTCATAGAACAGGATATTTTCGCTGGCTGCGGAGGTGTCGCCAAAGCCGTAGCCTATATTGAACCCGAAGGGCTTGTCGTTTACAATGCCGTTGCCCGAGCCCCAGTTCCAGGTATTGTCGTAAGTCCAGACGCCTCTGCCCCAGTCAAGGGTGCCGAAGTCCGTTTCCGGGTTGAACTCATAGGTCTTGCCGTCATATTTGGCGTAACCCCTTGCGGGCATACAGTTGATCTTCTGGTTGTAGTAGAAGGCTGTCTTTTTCTCGGCCCAGGGTGTGGCGATCACCATTGTATCCTGCTTTGGACGGGTGAGGATGATATCGCAGTAAAAGTCCTTGTCGCCGTCAAAGTTTTTAAAATCGCAGATAAGATGGCGGCTGCCGCTGCTGACGATGAAATTCATTTTCAGCCGCTTGTCCTCATACAGGGTGTTGCCCTCCTCAGAGGTGGGCGGGAGCTTGAATTTACCCATGGGAAAGGCGTTGAGGATCGTTTCCGTGTGTTCCCATTTCTTTGAAAAATCAAGCAGAGTGGCGCTTTGCAAGCCGATATATCCGTCGTCCGAGACGGTGAGGGCAACGCCGAAATCGTTGCTTTCGGACAGGATAAGGTAATAATCCCATTCCTTTATCCTGAACTTGGGAGCCTTGATAGCCTTGCGGTCATAGATCTGAACCAGAGACCGTGACCAGCCCGGTTCTCTTAAAGTGCCGTCGGAATTGAGCAGAGGCTGGACAGTTGTTACTTCATGGTTGCGCATAGAAATCCCTCCCGTAAATTTTCAGTGTGTATCAAAACTCAACAAAGGGATCCGTGCCGGAGTCCCCGGAGTGTCTGCCGTGATTGTAAAGACGGCGGTTGTCAAGAGCCCACTGCCGCGAGGTAAATTCCCCCGGACTCACCGAGCTTTCACAGCTTGAGAAAATGAATACCCGGGCATCCAGCTGGTCAAGAAGAGAGAGCACCTCTGCCTCTAAGAATTTTGGCCTTTGAGCCACGCCGAATTCCGGCTCCCCGTGGTGGGAGATGAGCATATGCTCAACCAGCATGAGCACGTCCGGATCTATGCCCAGCTCTTTGCCCACGATGCCCACCTGGATGGCTCCCCGGACAAGGTGACCCACAAGCTCGCCGTCCGCCGAATAAGCGGTGGAGATCCCCAGCTCCGAAACCTGAAGCTCATCGATCTTTGCTATATCATGCAGAATGACCCCTGTGTACAGCAGGTCGGTGTCTATGAAGGGGTAGACCCTTGAAACGCCCTGAGCCAGCTTTAATATGCTCAGCGTGTGGAACAGAAGGCCGCCGCGCAGAGCGTGGTGCAGCTTTAATGCCGCGGGCCAGTACATAAGGCGCTCTTTGTTCTGCTCAAGGATGGTTTTTGTCAGCAGTTTAAGGTCGCCGCTTTTAAAGTTTTCAACGGTCCTTATGATCTCGTTGTACATTTCCTCGCTGCCAAAGGAGGCGCTGGGAACAAAGTCGCCGATGTTAAGCTCGTCGCTTGCGATGGAGGGGCGGATGCGTTCCACCCGGAGCTGCTCCGCGTCGTTGAAGACCGAAACGGTGCCCCTGACCTTGACTATTGAGTTCACGCCAAACCCGGTGTGGATGTTTTCTTTATAGTCCCACAGCTTGGCAGAGATCTCCCCGGAGCTGTCTGTGAGCACCATATCAAGATAGGGCACGCCCTTGGCGGTGGTTTTTTTGTCCATGGACTTGATAAGGCAAAAGCCCTCTACCGTATTATCGTGGTTGGAAACTGTTTTAAAATTCATAGCACACAAAACCACGGCAGGTGGAGATCCCTGCCGTTACCTTTCTTATGTCAAGTTGATTATTTCTCACTCAGGAGCTTTGCCAGCTCTTCCATAAAGGTGTTGATATCCTTGAACTGCCTGTAAACGGAGGCAAAGCGGACGTATGCGACCTCGTCGATATCCTTGAGCTTATCCATTGCCAGCTCGCCGATGTAGCCGGTGGTGACCTCGCGGTCAAGGGAGTTCTGCAAGGTGGTCTCGATATCGTTTACAGCCGCGTCGAGAGTGTCCAGAGAAACGGGACGTTTTTCACAGGCGCGCAGCATACCGTTGTAAAGCTTGTTGCGGTCAAACACCTCGCGGGATTTGTCCTTCTTGACCACGACTATTGGCACGTTCTCTATGACCTCATAGGTAGTGAAGCGCTTGCCGCAGCTGATACATTCACGGCGGCGGCGGATCCTGGTGTTATCGTCCGTGGGACGGGAGTCAATGACCTTGCTCTCATCAAACATACAAAAAGGACATTTCAAAACAACCACTCCTAATAATAAGTATAAATGTTTAATATAAATTATATCAAACCCGGCGGTAAAAATCAACAAAAAATATATAAAAGAATATTCTGTTTTCGTTGCTTTGTAAAAAATGACCTCAGCTCCGGCTCTGAGCAAAGAGCTTTTTGGCATTGAGTTTTCAAAATAAGAGTATTTTTACAAAAACCGGGGATGGCCTTACGCGGAAACAGCAGGGCGTAAAAGGCGGATGTCGTTCAAAAAAGAGCTCCTTTCCCGGAAAACGCCGGGAGAGGAACTCCTGATTTTTCTGCCCGTTATTCTGACGGGACCGGTTCTTTTTGCATTTCCGCCTCAAGCTCGGCTCTGGCTTTCCGGAACTCATCAAGCTCCGCGAGGATATTTTTCTGACGATCCCCGGTGTATCTGTCAAACATAAAGACTATTGCGGCAAGAAGGTTGCCGAAAAGGCCGCAGAGGGTGAAGATCGCATAAATGCCCCTCAGGGTCGCGTTGGTCTGAATAGTCTTTTTGCCGTTTTGCCCTTCGCGGAATTTTATCAGCCAGAACAGACCGTCGCTGAGATTTTTCTTTACCATATCGTTGATCTTGCCCATCAGTCCCTGAGCCGCGAGGAGAAGACCGTCGCTGCGCATGGGGTCGCCGTATTTCTTCTCCGCGTACCATTCCATGTAGTCTGTGGAGTCCGCGACAACTATGTTCTTTGCGGTGTTCTGCATATAGTTCGGCATACCGGACAGGCCTATAAGCATACCGATGATCCATTTCCTGCTGCGGATCGCTTGGATAGCCTTTGAGTGGTCGCCCACAATGCCGCGGCTGCCGCTTAACGCGCCCATATTGAGCAGAGCCATTATGAGATAGATCAAAGCCGCGTATGAGTAACCGCCGGCGGCAACCTTATGGGCAGGGAACTTGTTGCACAGGGAGGGGAACAGGAACAGACCCATATATGAAAGGGCGCCGCTTATCGGGTCGATGACGACCTTCATTCTCTTTTTGTCGAAAACGTTGTCGTACAGGTATGGCAGCGCGTCGTAGGCAACTCTTCTTATCGCCTCGCACAAAGAAGCCAGCTGTACAATTATAAAGGGGTGATTGTGTAAGATAAGGTTGAGGTTTTTCTTGTTCCAATGGACTTTTTCCACCGGTTTATCGGTCTCTGTCGGCTGAAAGAAAATACTGCTTGTCATGTCGATCTTAACCGCGGGAGCGTACATGAAGATAAAGCCTATGGAGCAGAAGCCAAACGCCACAAAGAAGTGCAGCCACTTTTCAGTATTTGAACTGCCCACGAACAAATACATGAGCCACCCCGGCAGCATCGAACCTACGTTTGCCGCAAGGGAGGAGAGGGTGTAGAAATTCTTCCTGTCCTTGGGGTTTTTCTGAAGCATTTTCAAAGCAAGCACGTTCAGAGCGATGCCGTAAAAAGAGTCGCTGATATTGAACAGCAGGCCGAAGAAGGTGACCCACACCAAGTTGAAAAAAGGTGACTTTGAAGGCACGAGGAACAGCATCAACGATGCGAGGGTAAAGGGAACGGGCGAGATCATCAGACCAAGCCTGATGTTGCTGCGCTTACTGTTGAGGGAGTCATAAAAAGCGCCGGCAACCGGGGGAACAAAGAACCCCACGATCGTCAGGATGTTGTTTTTGATAAGCATCCAGCTTGATTTGATGCTGACAAATTCACGGTGGAATTTTTCGCCGTAGGTGGTGAGGCTGTCCTGCCCCATGCCGTGACCGAAGGAGCCGCCGGCATAAGCCAACTGTTCTTTAAAGGGAATTGACTCGGTGGCGATGTTTTTGTTTTTATAGTCAATGAGTTTTTGTTTAAGCCCCATAAATTCTTCTCCTCTCCGAAATTATAAGACAACTTTAAAGCCTGTTTTAAGGAATTTCATGGATATTGTAGCACAAAACAAAAATAATTGCAACTATATCACAAAAATAAGTGAAAATTATTTCAAAAAAAGTATAAAATACACAAAAACACTTCGGGATACCTGCTGCCGGCTTGGCCTGCGCGCCCTCGGCGCGGATATGACGGCGCCGAGACCCTCCGCCGGAAACCGCGCAAAAAAACAACGGCAGGAAAGCTCCTGCCGTTGTTTGATAAACTTTTATTCTGCTTCTGTCGAAGCTTCCGCCGCAACGGAATTACCCTTCATTTCTTCCTCCAGGGCAGCTCTTGCTTTTCTGAACTCGGTGAGCTCTTCAAAGATCGTCTTCTGCCGTTTACCTGTGTAGTTATCAAACATGAAGCATATGGCGGCGAGCAGGTTGCCCACAAGTCCGCAGAGGGCTACCATGTTGAAGATGCCTCTGAGCGTTTTGGGAGTCTGAATGGGCTTTTCTTTAAGCGCCGGGTTTTTCTCAACGTATTTTGTCAAGATAAACAGGAAGTTGGAGAGGTTTTTCTTGATCATTTCGTTTATCTTGCTGACAAGACCCTGAGCCGCAAGCAGAAGACCGTCGCTGCGCAGAGGTTCGCCGTATTTCTTTTCCGCATACCATTCCATATAGTCTGTGGAGTCCGCGACAACGATGTTCCTTGCGGCGGTCTGGGCGGCGTTGGGCATACCGGAGAAGCCAACAAGCACACCGATGATCCACTTGTTTTTACGAATGGAGTTGAGCACCGTCTGATCAAGAAGCTCGCCTGTAAGACCCTTTGTGTTCTTGTTAAAGCCACTTACGTTGAACAGGGAGATAAGCAGGTAGAAGAACGCCGCGTAGGAGTAGCCGCCGATGGCTATCTTGGGAGCGGCAACCTTTGCGCCGATGATGGGAACCAGAAGCAAACCCACGTATGAAAGGGCGCCGCTGATGGGGTCAATGATAGCCTTCATGCTGTAATGGTCGAAAACGTCATCGTACAGGTAGGGGAGAGCGTCGTATGTAACTTTTCGTATCGTCTCGCAGACCAAAGCGAGCTGAACGATGATAAAGGGACGGTTGTGGAGGATAAGATCCACGTTTTTCTTGTTCCAGTGAACCTTCTCCGCTGGGGCTTCGCCGGCCTCCTGCTTCTTGACAGGCTGGAAGAAAATGCTCCTGGTCATATCGATGGTGGATGTGGGAGCGTACATGAAGCTGACGCCTATCAGGCAGAAGCCCAAGCCAACAAAGAAGTAGATCCACTGCTGAAGATGGGCGTTTTTGGTAAGACCGAGGAATATGGGGATTATCCAGCCGGGCAGCATGGAACCTATGCTTGCCGCCAAAGAAGAAAGGGTGTAGAAGTTCTTTCTGTCCTTGGGATTTTGAACCAGCTTAAGGGCAAGCACGTTCATGGCTATGGAGTAGAAAGATTCGCTGATGGAGAACAGCAGGCCAAAGAAGAGCACCCATATAAAATTGAACAAAGATGACGTTGAGGGAACGATGAACAGCAGCATCGAAGCAATAGCGAAGGGGATGGGGGCTATCCGAAGACCCAGCTTGATGTTGCTGCGCTTGGTGTTGAGCGAATCGTAAAACGCGCCAACGATAGGCGGAATAAAGAACCCTGCAATGGTGGCGATATTGTCTTTGATGAGCATATTTTTTGCGCTGATGCCCACAAAGTTACGCTGGAATTTTTCGCCGTAGGTGTTGGTATTGTCCTGCCCCATGGCGTGGCCCAGCATACCGCCCGCGTAACCCATCTGCTCTTTAAAGGTGATGGATTCGGTGCGAAGGTTTTTGTTTTTGTAATCGATGAATTTCTGTTTAAAACCCATAAGCCTCACCTCATATGTCTGATAAACCTTAAAAGTATATTAAAATATATACTAAATAATATGCTATCACAAAAAGCGACAATTTTCAACTAATTTAATTCTGAAATAGAAATAAATCTCAAAATAAGCAAAATGCACAAATATTACCCGCTGATTTTTACACTCAGTTCGTTTTTTCCGCTCTTAAGGTGCGTTTTTGTACCGTTAAGCTCGAAGTCCGCGTCTATCCCGCTGTCAAGGGTCACGGTGAAATCAACAACGGAGCCGTGTTTGACGAAGCTGACCTCTATTTTTCCCTTTACCGTGGTGATGTGGCCCGAAGCCCAGTCAAGGCCATCCACAAGGCAGGGGGAGATGAGCACCTTTTCAAAGCCCGCGGAGCCTGCCGGCTGCCTGATGCCCAGCAAATATATGAACAGGTACCTTGTCAAAGCGCCGAACATGGGATGGTTGAGGGACCTTTGAGGCCACCAATCCTCCCAGAGGGTAGTCGCGCCGTTGACCATCATATTGTGGAAGGACACGTCCTCTTTGGAGGTGATAAGGTCAAAGGCAAGCTGAGCCTGCCCGTTTTCAAACAGGATCCTGGGCAGCACGTCTGTGGCGAAAATGCCGGTGTCAAAAGTTCCCGTGCCCTTGTATTTTGCAACGATATCCTTAAGGGTCTTTTCGTTGCCCATGCCCGCGTCCACGGCAAAACAGCTTGCGCCCTGCACGTTGCCCGCAAAGCTGCCGTACATGGGGCTGTAATACGCCACGGTCACGGCGCGCTTGCATTTTTCGATAACGCCGTTCAGGTGAGCCGCCGCCTCGGGTTTGCCCAGGATATCGGCCGCCTCCACTATCATCTGCATCTGCTTTATGAACATAACGGTATTCACATAGGTTTCGGGGATGATGCTTTTGCCCACTATCTTTTTGTTGGGGAACTTGTATTCAAAAGGCGCGCACCAGTCGCCCAAACACCAGCCGCCGTCCTCCTCGCGCCAGACAAGGCCGTTTTCGCTGCGGCTTATCATATAGTCCGCGTATTTGAGCATATTGGGAAGATAGCGTTCAAGGATCTCCTTTTCGCCGAAGCAGCGGTAGAACATATAGGGCACTATCACTATCGCGCCGCCCCAGCCTGCCGGGCCGCCGCCTCCGCCGCAGAAGGGAGCCGTGTGCTGAACGTGGCCGCTTTCGATATCCTGAGAGTCGGCGATATCCTCCATCCATTTTCTGTAAAACTCTTTGCTGTCCAGCATCAGCATAGCCGCCTCGGCGCAAAGCTGACCGTCTCCGGTGTAGCCCAGTCTTTCAATGTGTGGGCAGTCTGAGGGTACGCCGCAGTGCATATTGTCCAGCTGAGTGCGGAGATATGTTTTGTAAAGCCAGTTGAGCAGCTTGTTGCTTGAGTCAAAGGAGGAGGTCACGGGGCAGTCGGAATGAACCACCTGAATATATTCGGGCGCCGCGTTGTTGGTGACCTCAATATACCGAAAGGCGTGCCAGCAGAATTTCGGAGCATAGCGTTCGCCCTTTTTCGCGTTTCTGAATTCATCCTTTTGCGCCCGGTAGTGTCCGCCGGTGGGATTGAGAGAAAGGGTATAGTCGTCAAAAAGCTGTTCCGCGTAGCGAACCTTTACGTCTCCATCCTCGTTGGGCACAATGACCGCCCAGCCGGAAACGGCCTCGCCGATGTCGTATACTGTCACATCAGCGAACTTTTTAACAACAACGGGGGCGCAGGTGCGGATCTTCCTGTCCGGGGGGCAGGTCTGGATATAAAACTCGGTCTCCGGGGGATCAAGGAGCTCCACCGGTTTCCAGGAAGAGCAGTCAAAGCCGTTTTCGGCAAAGTCTTTTTGCTCAAGGGAGCAGTCGTGGATCTCCCCGGCATAGATGTTGTTGAACACCACATCGCTCCGGGTCCACTTAAGGCTTTCATCCGAAACAAAGGTGCTGATGCTTCCGGCTTCGTCCTCAACCTCCAGCTTGTAGCAAAGCTTTATCCTGCCGTAGTGGATATCGCCCTCCGATTTATATATATTTTGGTTGTACCAGCCGCAGCCCAGGGCAACGCCCAGGGTGTTTTCGCCGGTCAATACGCAGCCGGTAACATCATACCGCATGCAGTATGTGCGGTAGCTCAGCTCATCGTGTATGGGGTAGTTGAAGTCGTTCAGGTTGCGCCGCTCATACTGCGAGTTGGCAGGTACAAGCAGGTCGCCGCTCACCCGTTGGCCGTTTATGTAGAGCTCAAAAAAGCCCAGACCGCAGATGGTGATCTCAGCCTTTTTTACGCTGCCGGCGGAGAATGAACCTCTTATGTAAGGTCCGGTGCAGCTTTCCTCCGGCGCGACCCATTTTGCGTCGCCGAACATTTCCTTTTGTGTCATATTTAAACCTCCCGTATATAAAAAAGGATGATGTTGCCCGCTTTATCAAAAAATTGACAAATCATCCTTTTATCTGTTATTATCCCACGTTTTTCGCGTCCGAGGGATTTTCAAAGTTTTTGCGGTTTTTGTTGGGGTTGCGCTCAATAATGGGCGCTGCTCCGTCGGTCACGCAGGGGCCGGAGATAACGATGTGCTCAATGGTATTGTCCGAGGGGGTCTCGTACATAATGGGGAGCAGGAGGTTTTCCATTATGGAGCGCAGACCTCTGGCTCCGGTTTTTTTCTCCAGAGTTTTGTCGGATATGGCGTAAAGCGCCTCCGGCTCAAACTCAAGCTCCACGTTATCCACCTCAAACAGCTTTTTGTACTGCTTGACAATGGCGTTTTTCGGCTCTGTAAGGATGCGGACAAGGGCGTCCCTGTCCAGCTCCTCCAAGGTGGTAATAACCGGAACACGGCCTGCCAGCTCGGGGATAAGGCCGAACCTGATGAGATCCTGATGGATGACCTTGGTTATAAGGTTCTCCTTGTTTTCCTCAAGCTTTGCGCTGATGTCCGCGTTAAAGCCCATCGAGGTGCCGCCGATGCGTTTTTCGATTATTTTCTCGATACCGTCAAAGGCTCCGCCGCAGATGAACAGGATGTTTGAGGTGTCGATCTGTATAAACTCCTGCTGAGGGTGTTTTCTGCCGCCCTGGGGAGGCACGTTTGAAACAGTGCCCTCAAGTATTTTTAGCAAAGCCTGCTGAACACCCTCGCCGCTGACGTCACGGGTGATGGAGGGGTTTTCTGACTTTCTTGCTATTTTGTCGATCTCGTCAACATATATGATACCGTGCTCGGCGCGCTCAACATCGTAATCCGCCGCCTGGATAAGGCGGAGCAGGATGTTCTCAACGTCCTCGCCTACGTAGCCTGCCTCGGTAAGGGTGGTGGCGTCCGCTATGGCGAAGGGTACGTCAAGTATTTTTGCAAGGGTCTGGGCGAGCATGGTCTTGCCCACGCCGGTGTGGCCGATCATAAGAATATTGCTTTTCTGGATCTCCACATCGGACTCGTTGAGCATATTTATTCTCTTGTAGTGATTGTATACGGCTACGCTAAGGGCAATTTTTGCCTTGTCCTGACCAATAACATATTCGTCAAGCTTATCCTTGATCTCCTGAGGCTTGAGGAGCTTTACTCCGGCGGAGTTGTTTCTCTTCCGCCTTGAACGCTTGCCGTTCTCCTCGTCAAGAATAGACTGGCACAGACCGATACACTCGTTGCAGATATAAACTCCGGGACCGGCTACAAGCTTGTCGACCTGATTTTGAGTTTTGTGACAGAAGGAACAGAAAATATTGCCCTTGTCTCGTCTGTCGTCATCTTTTGGCATAGATAAACCACCCCTTCATATCAGCGTGAGGAAAATCAATCCTCGCGCTTAGAGAGAATTTTGTCGATAAGTCCGTATTCAAGGGCCTGCTGGGCGGTCATATAATTGTCGCGCTCGGTGTCCTTTTCGATCTGCTCAATGGGTTTGCCGGTGTTTTCGGAAAGGATCCTGTTGAGCTTTTCCCGGGTCCTGATTATGTGGTCGGCAACGATCTTGATCTCGGTGGCCTGGCCCTGGGCGCCGCCAAGGGGCTGGTGGATCAGAATCTCGCTGTTGGGCAGGGCAAAACGCTTGCCCTTGGTGCCGGAGGAGAGCAGGAAAGCGCCCATAGAGGCCGCCATGCCGATGCAGATGGTGGAAACATCGCACTTGATGTACTGCATGGTGTCGTATATAGCCATGCCTGCGGTAACGGAACCGCCGGGGCTGTTGATGTAAAAGCTTATATCCTTCTCAGGATCCTGGGACTCCAGGTGGAGCAGCTGAGCGATAACAAGGCTTGCAGTGTTGTCGTCCACCTGATCGGAGAGCATGATTATTCTTTCATTCAAAAGGCGTGAAAAAATATCGTATGAACGCTCGCCTCTGTTGGTTTGTTCAATAACATAAGGTACTAATGATGCCATCTGATAACCTCTTTCTTTTTGCCGCTTAAAATCCGGGCAATCTGCGGACACTTGTCCGCAGATTGCCTGCAACGGCTTTATATTATGATTATAGTGCGCCGAATATCAAATTATTCAGCGGATTCTTCCCCGGCCTCTGCGGCGGTTTCCTTTTTGGAAGCTGCCTTTTTGGCTGCGGGCTTCTTTGCGGCTGCTTTCTTAGCCGCGGGTTTTTTCTCCTCGCCGTCACCGGCTTCCCCGGCCTTCTTGGCCGCGGTCTTTTTAGCGGCGGGCTTCTTTGCCGGAGCCTCGGGCTCCTTGTCTAAAGGCTTGGCGTTGTCAACAACGAACTTTGCGGCCTTCTCGTGGATAACGTCGGCGGAGAGAGCCTTGGCGTCCACAAGCTTCTTGACCTTATCAACGTCCATGTTGTATGTATCGGCAAGCTTCTTGTACTCGGCCTCGATATCCTCGTCGGTTGCCTCGATCTTTTCAAGCTCGATGATCTTGTCAAGGGCAAGCTGGATCTTGACCTGAACCTTGGCCTGATCATACATATCGGACTCAAGGCGCTCACGGGTCACGCCCATATAGTGAAGGTAGGTGTCCACGTCTATGCCCTGCTGGCCGATGCGCTGAGCAAAGTTGTTAAGGTTGTCCTCGGCTCTGTTCTTGAACATTACCTCGGGGATTTCAGCCTTTACAAGGTCGGCAAGCTTTTCAAGGACCTTGGATTCAAAGTCTCTGTCGGCGTTTGCCTGCTTTGCTTCCTCAAGCTCTTTCTTGACGCCTGCCTTAAGGTCGTCTACTGTTTCGTAATCCTCGCCCACGTCCTTGGCAAAGTCGTCGTCAACCTCGGGGAGCTCCTTGATCTTTATCTCATGGAGCTTGATCTTGAACACGGCGGCTTTTCCTGCCAGCTCTGCCGCGCCGTAATCCTCGGGGAAGGTTACGTTTACGTCAAACTCATCGTTTACGTTATGGCCGCAGACCTGCTCCTCAAAGCCGGGAATGAACTGGCCGGAGCCAAGGGTAAGGCTGTGGTTTTCGGCTTTGCCGCCATCAAAGGCGACGCCGTCAACATAACCGTCAAAGTCGATCACAACGATATCGCCGTTCTGCGCGGCTCTGTCCTCAACGGTGATGATGCGGGAATTTCTCTCGCGGAGTCTTTCAATCTCGGCGTCAACGTCCGCGTCGGAAACCGAGACGTCAAGCTTGACGGCCTCGATGCCCTTATAATCTCCAAGCTCGACCTCGGGCTTAACGGTGACTTTAAAGGTGAGCTCAACACCGTTTTTGCCGATCTCCTTGATCTCAACGTCATGGGGCGCGTCAACTGTCTCAAGCTTAGCTTCCTCAATGGCGTCGGAGACGGTCTTGGGGTATATTTCCTCAAGGGCGTCCTCATAGAACACGTTTTCGCCATAGAAACGCTCTATCATATTGCGTGTAGCCTTGCCCTTGCGGAAACCGGGAACGGCTATCCTTTTCTTCTGCTTATTGAAGACCTTGACTATCGCGGCCTCAAAATCTTCGGGGCTTATTGAAACTTCAAGCTCGTGTACGTTTGTTTCGACCTTTTTTACTGACTTCAGAATCATTATTTATTCCTCCTAAATTATAAACCGTAAAGTTTGATCTTTGCCCGTCCGGGGCAGACAATATATATAAAACCCTTCGCTTCGTCCGCTTCTTAATACTTTTCTATAAGCTTCGGACAAAATTCCAGGTAATCTCCGGAAATGAGAGAAAAGTCGATGCCGTCGGAGACTCCTATGAAAGCCCATTTGCATGAGGCGTCGTGGAGATGGCCGTAATAACAGCGCCGGATATTTTCGCGAACAAGCAGATCATAGAGCTCTCCGCAGGTCTGTTCTCTGGAGATCGGCGGATAGTGCATGAAAACCACAGGCTCCGCTCCCAGAGCTCTGGCGGCGTCAATAGAGGTTTTGAGTCTGCCGACTTCCCGGTTGAGAACCTTTTCGTCCTCTTCCTCAGCGCAGTCGAAGAACCAGCCTCTTGTGCCGCATACCGCCACGCTGCCTGCAAGGTAGGCGTTGTTGTGCAGGATGCGGATGGAATCAAATCCGCTTGCCTCAAAAAAGCCTTCCATTTTTTTACGGGTCGTCCACCAGTAATCGTGGTTGCCTTTGAGGATTATCTTTTGCCCGGGCAGGGAGTTAAGGAACTTGAAGTCCTCATAGGTGTCCTCAAGCTTCATCGCCCAGGAGATATCCCCGGCAACTACCACCGTATCATCGTCCTCAACGACACGGCGCCAGTTTTTCTCAAGCCTGCCGACGTAGTCCGACCAGCCCTTGAAAATATCCATGGGTTTGTCGGCGCCCAGGGAAAGATGGGTGTCGCCTATTGCAAAAAGTGACATTTATCATCCATCCTTCAGGCAGAGGCTTAAAACGGTCTCCTTCATATTCTCACGGGTGCAGCAGTCCTTGAAACGAACCTCTTTGCTTGTGAGCGCCGCGAGCTGGGGCGGGCAGGCCTCTCCCGTGATTTTTGAAAGCTGATGGATCTTCTCAAGCTCGTCCCCGTGGAACTCCACCTCAAGCGCGTCCAGAACGCCGGCACAGAATTTGAAGGGGCTGGCAGTGGAGGCTATGATGGTGTGGGTGTTGTCCCCTGTCTCGGAACGGTAGCCGAAGTAGGTGTTCACCGCAACCGCCGTATGAGTGTCGCAAAGGTATTCCTGGGAGTTGAACAGCCCGTTTATGGTCGCCTTTGTGCCCTCATCGTCACAGCAGCCTGCGGAAAATACGGACTGGATTCTGCCGAGCATATCTCCTCCGATATCGTAGCTGCCGGTTGCCGAAAGCTCCTGCATCCAGCCCCGGACGGCTCTGTCGTCCATGCCGGAGACAAGGTACAAAAGACGCTCAAGGTTGCTGGAGATAAGGATATCCATTGAGGGAGAAGATGTGAGATAAAATTCTCTGTTGCGGTCGTATCTGCCGGTTTTAAGGAAATCGGTGAGCACGTTGTTGCGGTTGGAGGCGCAGATGAGCCTGTTTACTGGCAGCCCCATCTGCATGGCGTAGTAAGCGGCGAGGATGTTGCCGAAATTGCCGGTGGGAACAACGATGTTAATCTTTTCGCCGGGCTGGATCCTTTCATCGTTGAGCGCCTCACAGTACGCCGAAATGTAGTAAACGATCTGGGGAACAAGCCTGCCCCAGTTGATGGAGTTGGCTGAGGAGAACATCATGCCGTGTTTTTCAAGCTCCGCCTTGACCTCCGGGTCGGTGAAGATGGACTTTACGCCGTTCTGTGCGTCGTCAAAGT
>CAMOTT010000033.1 GCA_946626015.1 uncultured Clostridia bacterium
GGCTTTGCCGCCCTTGCCCCAATGGCCGGCGTGGCAGACCGTGCTTTTCGCGAGCTTTGTGTCAGATACGGCGCGGCATACGTTGTGAGCGAAATGGTCAGTTCAAAGGGCGTTTCCATGCACGACAGAAAATCCTCAAGTTTAATGTACATCTCCTCTGCCGAGCGACCTGCGGCCATACAGATCTTCGGCGATGACCCCGAAACCATGGCAACGGCTGCTGTAAAAGCCCTTGATTACGACCCGGACGTTATAGACATAAATATGGGCTGCCCGGCTCCCAAGATCGCAGGCAACGGCGGAGGCTCGGCGCTGATGAAGAAGCCGGAGCTTGCTCAAAAGATAATAGAGGCCTGTGTTAATGCCGTTGATCTCCCTGTCACTGTCAAAATCAGAAGCGGTTGGGATGAATGCAGCTTAAACGCCGTTGAATTGGCCAAAAGGGCTGAAGCTGCCGGCGCGGCGGCGATAGCTGTGCATGGCAGGACAAGGCAGCAAATGTACGCCCCTCCAGTTAATTTTGACATTATCCGGGCGGTCAAGCAGGCTGTGTCCATACCTGTTATCGGCAACGGAGACATCGTTGACGGCGTATCCGCAAAACATATGTATGACTGCACAGGCTGTGACTTTATTATGGTTGGCAGAGGTGCTTTGGGCAGACCATGGATATTTGAGCAGATCAACGCTTATTTGAAAACCGGCGCTCTGATACCGGAACCGCCCATAGAAGAACGAATGGCGGTAATGCTTGAACATATAAAGTCCATCTGCGACTACAAAGGCGAATACATCGGCATCCGCGAGGCGCGCAAACACGCTGCGTGGTATATGAAGGGCATCCGCGGCGCCGCATCATACAGGCAGGAGATCGGCGGGCTTGAAAGCATTGGCCAGCTTGAAGCCCTTGCCGAAAATGTTATTGCAAATGTTTCCGCCGCATCTGACGGGGAACAAAAATGAATATTGCAAAAGAAAAAACGCAGTCAGGGCATTTCGCCGGGACTGCGTTTTGTTTTATTTCGGATCTGTTATACTCCTATCTGATCGCCAATATCCATTGCTATATCGCCGCCGTTGAAATCAGGCTCATCAAATGAATGGGTCTGTGTAGTTGTTTCCGCCGGTTTTTCCGTGGTTGCCGGAGTATTGGTAGTGGAAACGGTTTCGTTATTCGCTGTGGTAGTCTCGTTCTTTGTTGTGGTACTTGCAGGCTTCTCTGTTGTAGGCTTCTCCGTGGGCTTTGCGGGGGACTTTGTGGTGGAAGGCGCCGTTGTATTCTTGCCGCCGTTATTGTTCTTGCCCTTTGTGGTGGAGGCTGTGTTCTTGTTTGTCTTGCTTGTAACGTCCGCCGTAGCTGATTTGGTGGGCGTTGCGGTTTTATCGTCATTTTTTTCGGTTTTGCCGCTGTCCTTTGAAACAACAACTGTCACGTTTTGTGTCTCAGGCTCGCCCTTTGAGTTCGTGACCTTTTCGCCGTTTTTGTCTGTTACGAACTCTGTTACGGGCACTGCGACCACCTCGGTAACAGCGTTGCCGTCAGCATCAACAACAATAACTCCGCCGGGTTCGGTAACGGGAACCACACGGGTCTCTGTAAGTATTTCGGTAACGGTATCGTCTTCTGTATTGCCCTTGCAGGACGCAAAGCAGAACAGCGCAATAACCGAAATCAGAACTAAACAAAAATATTTTTTCATCTCAGCTTTCTCCAATCTTTTTGAATTTTATAATCAGCCTTGATCCAAGGTCTCCTCGATTTCCTCTATGATGTTATTATCTTCCTCATATTCCCTTTCTTCGCTGTCGTTTGGACGATCCTCCGGCTCTTCACTCTCCGAATCCCCCAGGCTCCAAAAGCTCCTTTTGGTGGTTTCCTGCTCAGCGGTAGTTGATTTTTCTTCCTTATCTTTTTTTCTGCTACTGCTGCTCGACGTACCTGTGCGGAAAAGAGATTCGATATACCTCTGGCGTTCGCTGGTATTGTCCAGCTCTATATTGGTTTTGCCGTAAAGCGCGATTTGAAGATCCTGCGCGGCGCGGGAATAATCCACGACCCAGAAGAACTCCTTGTTGATCATGGCCGAAACGCCTGTTCCGCCTGTTTCAACATCCGGTTCGGTAACGTAGACTATCTCGTAATCCATCCACTTCTGAGCCACAGCCTGGGTCACAAAGGAAAGGATCTCGCTCTTTTTCATATTTGTTCTTACGTAGCCCAACGTCTGATCGAGAGCGTTGCTTATCTGGCCAAAGGAGGCATCCTTTGCGCTTGTTATTATCGCGGAAATAAGGTTCCTCTGGCGGCGGGTCCTGCTGATATCGCTGTCTGAATCGCAGTGGCGGATACGGCTGTATACAAGCGCCTCCCTGCCGTAGATGCGGACTTTATCGCCGTAGGGGAATTTGCGGGTCATGGTGTGGGTGGTTCTGTCGATATACTTCGCCTCATACTCCTTGACCTCAAGCTCCACGCCGCCCAGGGCATCGATAAGCTTGGGGAAGGTAATGAAGTCCACCGCGATATAGTAATCGATCCTGACCTTGTAATTATCCTCAAGTATCTTGACAAGGGTAGCGGGGCCGCCCCAGTTGTAAGCGCCGTTCAGCTTGTAATACCGCTCTTTGCCGTTTATATCCATATAGCTGTAACTGTCGCGGAAGAAGGATACCATCGTTATCTTTTTGGTATTCTTGTTCAAGGAGACCAGTATCATGGCGTCGGAACGCCCGCCGGAGATGGAGCCGTCCTCGCTGTCAACTCCGCAAAGCAGGAAGTTGACAACTTTATTGCTGTACATTTTTTCTCCGCCGTTGGTGGCCCAGCCCTTGAGGAACTCGGTAATGGAGCTTGCGTCGCTGATATCGTGCATAGCCTCAAAATCCGGATCAGGCTCCTCAGTGGGTAAAATCTCATCCTCATTTGAGAAATCCAGACCATTGTCGATATTTATTTTATCAAGCTTATTCTTTACCCAGTTGTATGAAACTATTGACGCGGATGTAATCACGGTCAGTATTACAAGCAGCAGAATTATCAAGTTCCTGTAATTGTTTCTCCTGAAAAATGAATTTGAACGATCCTTGTATTGTCCACTTCTATCTTTTTTCAAATCCTATAACCCACCTAACAATAATAACACATTTTATATATTGTAACACATACTGCCGGTTATGTATATAAACAAAACATAAAATTCACAGACTTTTTACAAATATTTTTTATTTATATTATAAATCCAAACAGGCATGTTATCGAAAAACAATACGCCTGCGGTCAGAAATATTCATCGAACCGCCTTTCAGCCTTCAAGCTCAGAGTAAAGTATAACGGCAGCCTTGGGTTTTTCCCTG
Organism: uncultured Clostridia bacterium; assembly: GCA_946626015.1. Classification (GTDB taxonomy): domain Bacteria; phylum Bacillota; class Clostridia; order Oscillospirales; family Acutalibacteraceae; genus JAAZFZ01. Next base: position 3,355 of record CAMOTT010000033.1, read on the forward strand.
AACCTTACGACCGCACCGGAATTCATAAGAGTTTTTCCGTCCGCAACGACCGTGAATGAAGGATCGTCCATATCGGTCAGCTTGTATGAGCTTGTCTCATTGAGCCCGTTGAGCCGGAGTGTGTACTCGTCGGCCTTGACGTTCTCCCTGGCGTATATCAGCGCCGCGCCGGAGTTGCCTGTGCCGAACTGCATGGCAAGTACCTTTTCGGTGTCCGTTCCCCCATAGGTCAGGGGGAAGTAATTCTCTGTCAGGTACCCTCGCACAGTGTCGTAGGCGGAATATTCCACGGGATCCGGTCTATAAACCGAAAGATGCGTGAGTATACCGGTGCGAATGGCATATTGCGAATAGTAATGCTGATTTGTTCCGCTGTACGGCAGCCAGCAGGAAAGTCCATAGGTCATGGATTGGGTCGCCTCAAGGACATCGGATTTTACTGTTCCGTCAGAGTTGGCGCAGTTGTAGTCCGAGCGCCAAAGAGGTACGCTGCGGCGGCTCATTTCGATATCCAGCCGCTTGCCGCCGCTGGCGCAGTTGTCTATCATAAGCCCGGGTATGCGGCTCACAAGGGCGTCAAGATAGCCGTAAAGATTTGTCACATACAAATTCTCGCATATGCCCTTCCTGCCGCTGTAATGCTCTTTATCGGCCTTCTGCCAGTACTCCAGCGGTGTGAAGTTAAAATCTTGCCGGTAGATCAAAACGCCGTTTTCCTCAAGAGAGTCGGCAATATACTTTGTAAGATGGGCGCAGGCCTCGGAGTTTGACATATTCCACATAAGGTTGTCGCCTATCTGTATTATCCAGTCGGAATGCTTTACGCCCTCGTTGTAAAGCGCCGTACCTTCACGGACACGTTCCGGCTCATACCAGAGCAGGAACTTTTTACCCAAAGCCGCCATAGCGTCGGAGAGGGGTTTTATTGTATCGGGGAAACGCTTTTCGTCCGGTATCCAGTTGCCGACTCCGTCATACCAGCCCTCGTTGTACTTATACCAGCCGGCATCCATCCAGAAATAGTCGGTGGCGGCAATGGTCTCCGGATCGATCGACCTGACCTCCTCTATAAGCTCATCACAGGTCAGGGTGGAGAACTCGTTTGCTATAACGTAGCCGTTCATCGGTTGTATCGACTCAGGGACCACGCAGTCGCGCTCCATGCTGCGGAAAGATTCAAAGCCCTTTAAGGCGTTGGAATTCTCATAAAAGGTAAGGCTGACAAGGGGTGAACGCACGGCTTGACCGGGATCAAGATAGGCCTTGAAAAACTCCTGCTTTGCGCAGAGCTTTACACCCTTTGCCGTCTGCCTGAGGGAAGTATACCACTGGCCTGTCCAGCCCACAGCTACCACGGCGCCGAATTTCTCGCCGCAAAGATTGAAGTAGGGCAAAAAAGATTCGCTTCTTCCGCCGTTTGCGTTAAAAATCATTTTTGTCGGGGTAACGGCCGTCTTTAAAAGCTCAAAATCGTCCGTGTCCGGGTCGCTCCCCTTGCTGACGTACATCTCCGAGCGCCCTGTTTCAAGGGTGCAGTCCGCGGCGTAGAATTTGCTGATAACGGGAGATTTGCCGCTCCCGTCATTTTTTATATGTACAGTCCACTCACAGGCGGCATAAGCCTCGTAAATAGTGGCCTCCACCTGAGCTTTAAGTCCGCTCTTTTTGTGAACAAGGGAAATTATCGTGGTTTTGCCTCCGGGGTAAAATTCGCCCTCTCCGCTCTCCCTGCCAATGCTTATAGTCCAATCAGAAAGATTTTTGCGCAAGGAGCGTCCCCCTGCCGTAAAATCGTAGGCAGGCGCTTCGGTGGTTCTTATATTGGCGTCAAACCATTCACGGCAGCGTTTTTTCTCCCCCTCGGTAACTTTAAGCTCCGAGGCGGAAACAGGCTCAAAGCCAAAATCTCTCACACTTGTCAGGTCAAGAGCCGCTCTGTCCACCCACAACTTAAAATTTGAGTTGTAGACGGAAAACTGAGAGACGCACATCAGCAGTGCCTGAGCAAGGCAGAATAATGATTTTAATCTTAAAAGCATAATTATCACCCGTTTTTGTAAAGTAACAATTCATTGAGAAGTACGGCAGGGCTTCGCCGCTGACAGTTATCACTCCTCAAAACCATTTTGCAACACTTATTTTATCATAAAGATACCGGGATTACAAGAAGAAGCAGCCGCCTGCGAGCTTAAAACCAAAGCCGCAGATGGCTGCGTAAAGTCTTATTAAAAGCAATTATTCCTCAACGTTTTTCTTAGGCTCGATCCTGCCATAGAGGGTGGCGCCGTCAATATCTGAACGAGGCGCTCTTGCGGGAGCTTCCGCCTCAACAGAACGAGAGGGTTTCCTGTTGTAACCGCCTCTGCCGGAGCCTCTGTTGTACCTGCCCCTGTTGTTATTATAGGGCTTTTTGTACTCCTCGGTGGGGGAAATTACGACCCTGCGGTTGGAATCATCGCCCACGGAATGAGAGGTCACGCCCTCTATGCCCTGAACAGTGGTATGGATCACCCTGCGCTCGTAGGGATTCATGGGATCAAGAGTAAAGCTCCTGCCGTATTTTTTGACCTTCTCGGAATACTTGACAGCAAGATCCTCAAGTGTCTGCTCGCGCTTTTCTCTGTAATTGCCCACATTGATGGAAACTCTCTTGTAGTCAGAGCCGCCGTTCTTGTTTACGAACAGACGGGTAAGGTACTGTATAGCGTCAAGGGTCTCTCCCCTGCGCCCGATGACCGTGCCGTAACCGTCACCGCACTCGATCTCAAACTTAAGGCAATCAACGTCAACCGATGAGGCGACCTTGACGTCCGAAATACCCATGCCTGTGAGGATAGAGGTAATATACTGCTCTGCCGCGGCATTGCAATCCGCATTGAACACGGGCTTGCGGTCGGTCTGCTCCTGTTCGGGAGCTTTTTCTTTCTTTGCCTTTTCTTTCTTCTCGGCCTTTTCCGGCTTGCTTGCCGCGGGCTTGGGCTCAGCGGCTTTGCGTTTGGGAGCCACCGGATCCGGCGCTTCGTAACTGACTTTTACCTTTGCCGGTGAACCGCCGAAAATACCAAGAACCTTCTTGGTAGGAAACTCCAATGTTTCAAATTTAATATCTGCATCCTCGGGAGCGTTAAGCGCCTTGAGCGCCTCTTCTTTTGCAGCATCAATGGTAGAACCTGTTCCTATTGCTTCCTTTAACAAAAAACTACACCACCTAATATTTTTACTGCCCTTAAGCAGCTCTTTACTGATTTTTCATATTTTGATTGATCTTTTTGCGGAAATTCTCCCTTGAGCGTCTCTCGATAGTCTCCTCCACCATTGATCTGGCTATCATCTTTTGGGGGCTGTGGGTATAGCTGATGATCACCTGCTGAACAAAAGCGAAGATGTTTGACGCTATCCAGTAAATACCTATACCGATGGGAAATTGAAATGTAAAATAGAAAGAAAACAGCGGCATTCCCAACGCCATACAGCCCATCATGGGATTTTTGCCCATATCGGGATTCTGCTGACGCTGCTTTATAGTGGTGAAAATACCGCTTGCCAAAGCCGAAAGACCGGAAAGCACGGGAATGATCCAGTACTTGTCAAACGACTTGAATGACGGAACTACTCCAAGCTCCATTCCAAACATGGAAAAGTTGAAATTTTTGATCTGAGTCATAACGCTCTGGCTGACATTTGTCACGCCGCCAAGCTTGTCGATGTTCTGGATAACAAGCAGCTCATAGATCCTTGTGTTTTTGACGTTGGCAACAAGATCCGGCAGATTTTCCTTAAGAGCGTTTGTCAAAGAGGTTACATCTGCCTCAGCTATGCCGAGAGCGTAGGTAAGGGGACGGTAAATGACCGCGATAAGGCCGAAAATAATGGGCATCTGGATCAAAAGAGGCGCGCAGCCTGAATTCATAGGGTTGTAACCCTCGCGCTGGTACAGAGCCTGAGTCTCCTCCTGGATCTTCCTTTGGTCGTTACCGTATTTTTCACGTATTTTGCGGAGCTTGGGCTGAAGGCGATAGGTTTTGGCCATGCCCTTTTGTTGAGAGATAGTGGTAGGCAGCATAAGCATCCTGCACAAAAACGTGAACAGAATAATTGATATACCGTAGTGTCCCACAAGGTTGTAAATAAGTCTTAAGACAAAACCGAAGGGTATACCGAGAATGTCATAAATAAGATTCATTAAAAACCTCCGTACCGCAAACAGCAGAAGATTGCAGCGATCTGTTATTTTTCTTTTTTGGGCGGCACCGGGTCATACCCGCCGGGGAAAAGCACGTTGCACCTCAGAATGCGCCCGAGGGCAAGCAGAGAACCCTTGAAGGCCCCGTGGACCGTTACTGCCTCAATGGCATAATTCGAGCAGGTAGGGTAATATCGGCACATATCCGGAAGTCTCGGTGAAATATGTCGCTGATAAAATCTAAACAGCTTCAAAAGTAAGTTTTTCATAGCAAAGCAGTCATAAAAAGCAGACACAACAGGATTACTGAGGTTCAATCACGCCTGCAGCAACAAGCTGACTGCGCATAACCTCAGCAATCTGTGTACTTTTTGCTTTTTTTGTTTTAAATCTTGCAACGAAGACAATATCCCATCCTCCGGAACATTCCGGTTCAAGTGTACGATACGCTTCCCTGATAATTCTGCGGCAACGGTTGCGTTCAACAGCATTACCGATTTTTTTGCTTGTAGTTATACCTATGCGGCAGATCCCCATATGATTTTTCACACAGTAAGAAACCAACGAAGCTTCTGCGCAGGATTTCCCCCTGCCATAGGCGCGGCGGAACTCCTTGTTGACGGTAAGTGTTACCATTTCGGGTAGATCAATAAGAGAGGCGTTTTCTGCCCTTTGCTCTGCGGCGAGCTAACACCTTGCGGCCGTTTCTGTCCGCCATTCTCTTGAGGAAGCCATGTTCCATCTTGCGATGACGCTTTTTGGGTTGATATGTCCTTTTCATTTTTTCTCCTCCGTTCCGGATTTTAAATAGAAGCACAAAACGTGCTTAAAAACAAAGTATTGTACAGCAGGCTTCAGCCTTACGAAACAGTATTATATAACAAAACCCTTCTGAATGTCAATCATTTTTTGGATTTGTTTTTCTCCGGGTCGCACACCGCCGAAATCAGCGGTTTAAGATCATAATGTGGCGGCGAGATCTTTGATATATTTTCTGAAATCCGCGCCTATCTCGGGGTGGTTGAGAGCAATTTCACAGTTTGCCTGCATAATGCCCAGCTTATTGCCCATATCGTACCTCTTGCCAACAAAATCAACGGCTGTAAGCTTGCCCTGTTTGCCCAGCTGAGCCAATGAGTCCGTGAGGAAGAACTCCTGGGAGCCGGAGAGCTTGATCCCATCCTCAAGCATACCGAAGATCTCGGGAGTCAGAACCACTCTGCCCAGTATGGCATAGCAGGACATGATCTGCTCCTCGGTGGGCTTTTCAATAATATCATGCACCCACATGATATTGTCTCTGGCAGGGGTCACGTCAAGGGTGCAATATTTTTTGACAGCCTCTCTTGAAACCTCTTTGACGCCGACAGACCCGCAGCCGAACTCCTCGTACGCCCTGATGACCTGGCCGACGACCGGATCCTCGGAGACAATAACATCGTCACCGTAAAGGACGGCGAAAGGCTCGTTGCCCACAAAGGACTTTCCGCACATGACGGCGTGACCAAGGCCCTTGGTGATCTTCTGGCGGACAAAATAAACGTTTGCAAGCTCGGCAACAGCCTTTATATCAGCCAGCATTTTTTCCTTTGCAGGGTTGCCCTCAAGGTTGCGCTCCAGTTCAAACGAGTGATCAAAATGATCCTCTATAACGCCCTTTCCCCTGTTTGTAATGATAAGGATATCCTCGATACCGGCGGCAACAGCCTCCTCTACTATATACTGAATAGCAGGCTTGTCAACGATGTTGAGCATCTCCTTGGGTACTGATTTGGAGGCCGGCAAAACTCTTGTACCTAACCCCGCCGCAGGAATAATCGCTTTTTTAACTTTCATAACAACCTTCCTTTTCATAAATTTATTTAAATAATGTTTTGTATAAAATTTCTGCTCACAGCTATAAGGCGTAATTGGTAAGAAAATCAATTATCATCTGCGAGCCGAAGAACGACACCGCAAACAGCAGCACCGAAACGCCCTCGTAACGCAAAGCGTGGGCTATAAACATCTCCTCCGTAACAAGGGTGCTCTTTACCGCCTTTATCTTCTCCAAAACGTGTCTTCTGTAAAGCCAGTAGCCTATCAGCCCCGATACGATATGTTTGATGAACAGCAGCGCCGAAAGAACCGCGTATTGGATCAGCGGCGACGGATTTTCGGCTAACCTTGCCTGCATTTCCGAGTAGATCACCCTTGCCCTTGCCTCAAGCTCCGCGTTGCTGATCTTGCCCTCCTGAGCCGCCGTGACGGCATCGCTGAATTCGTTGACATAGCCGCTGGTCATCCTTGAAATTTCAACCGTTGAGCCGATGCGCAAGATCGAGATCGCAAGACTTGCCGCCATCATAAGCACACCGATCTTGAACATTTTGCGGTAAATGAACCAAAATTCGGCAAAAATGAAGGCTCCCCAGTTCCAGGTGATCTTTTTATCCTTGCTTATCCTTTTGAACTTGCTTATGATCCTTGCCGCGTTGGATTGGACAAAGGCGGCGATATCCCCCACCCTTACTCCGTCTATCTCATCGCTGCTTTCAGCGTCCACGCCCTGCATAAAGAACCTTGTTCTGCCCTCTTCCGTGGAAAGATCGGGCATTATCCGGCTTGAGCTGCCCTGCCCCGCATTATCTGACGAGAGCTGCATACCGCATCTGGGACAGGCAAGCATCTCAGGCGCGCAGTTATTGCCGCATCTGGGGCAAATGGTGCCCGGAGTGGTGTTTTTATCAAAGTTTTCGTTCTTATTTTGGGCGGAAGGCTTCCAGTTGTATTCCCCGTGCCGTTCAGCGTTGGGACAGCCGCCGTGTTCGGCCCAGCAGGCTCTGTGCGTCGGTGTTCCGCATTCCGGGCAGACAACAACGTCATCCTCCGGCGCGAAAGTCCCGGAGCAAAGCTGGCACTGTTCGTTATCGTATCTCATCGGTCATATTTCACTTCCGTACATATATTATAATAAGCATTAGCTATAAAAAATTGAATGTCAAACTAATTCAATTATATATTATATACAATATAAAAAATTTTTCAAGTTAAAAATTAAAACTTTCTTTACATCTCGAAGGAATTTATATATAATAGTAAGGTATTTAATTAAAAATCATTATGAAATGGGATTATAACTATGCTGCAATTTGAAGAATTACGACTTGAACTTCTCGGGGAATCAGATAAGCTCAATGAGCTTAAGGCCGCTTTGGGTCTTGATGAAATGAAGAAGGAGATAGCCGAGCTTGAGGCTCAGATGGCCGCCGAAGGCTTCTGGGACGACATAAAGGCTTCCACAGCCGTACAGCAGAGGAAGAGCAGGCTCGAGAGCAAGGTTTCCACCTACGAAAAGCTGGAGGAAGACTTCAACGACACCCTTATGATGATCGAGCTTTCCGACGAGGAGGGCGACATCGATCTGTTTGACGACTGCCGCAAGAGCGTGGACGCCATCAAAACAGAGCTGGAGTCTCAAACCCTGAGCACCCTGCTCACCGGCGAATATGATTCCCACAACGCCATCCTCACCTTCCACGCCGGGGCCGGCGGAACAGAGGCGCAGGATTGGGCGGAGATGCTTGTGCGTATGTATATGCACTGGAGCGAGCGTCACGGCTTCAAGGCCTCAATGGTGGATTACCTTGACGGCGACGAGGCCGGCCTCAAATCCGCCGTGCTTGTTATCAGCGGCGAAAACGCCTACGGCTTCCTTAAGAGCGAGAACGGCGTTCACAGGCTTGTGCGCGTTTCCCCCTTTGACGCCTCCGGCAGACGCCATACCTCCTTTGCTTCCCTTGAGGTCATGCCCGAAATCGACGACAACATAGAGGTCGACATAAACCCCGACGATCTGCGCATTGACGTTTACCGTTCCAGCGGAGCCGGCGGTCAAAAGGTCAACAAGACCTCCTCCGCCGTGCGTATAACACATATCCCCACCGGTATTGTGACCTCCTGCCAGGTGGAGCGCAGCCAGCACCAGAACAGAGAGGTGGCAATGAGGATGCTCAAATCCCGCCTTATCGAAATAAAGGAAAGAGAGCATCTTGATAAGATCGAAGATATAAAGGGCGTTCAAATGGAGATCGGCTGGGGCAGCCAGATACGTTCATATGTATTTATGCCCTACACCCTTGTCAAGGATCACCGCACAGGCTTTGAGATGGGCAACATCAACGCGGTTATGGACGGCGACCTTGACGGCTTTATCAACGCGTATCTTAAAATGGAATCCCTGAACAAGCTTCAGAGCTGACAGAGGTGATACAGTGAAGTTCATTGACATTTCCCGCGATATGCTTTCCACCCCTCCCTATCCCGGAAATCCCGAAACCGTGATCCGGCCTGTAAGCCGAATTGAAGACGGCGGCGCGAGCAACACGACCCTTATCTCAGCCTGCGTCCACACCGGCACCCACGTTGACGCGCCGCTCCACTTTCTGGAGTACGGCATATCTGTGGACAAGCTCCCTCTGGATTGTTTTATAGGCCCCTGCACCGTAGCGGAGGTCAAGCCCGGTCCCATAACCGGCGAATGGGTGGACAACTACTTTCCTCGGCTTTGTCAGCGTGTGCTGCTCAAAAGCGGCGGCAGAGCATGGTTCATGGACAGCGCGGCGGAAGCGGCGGCTGATTTGGGCATAAAGCTCATCGGCACGGACGCTGTTTCAATCGGCTTTCACGGCTCCCAGATCAAGCCTCACAAGGCCTTTCTCAGCAGAGAAATAGCAATACTCGAAAACCTGTTCCTTGATGACGTTGAGCCTGGCGATTACTTTTTGGCGGCTCAGCCGGTCAAAATGGGCGGTATTGAGGCTGCTCCCGCAAGGGCGGTTTTGATAACAGGCAGCTGTCTGTACTGATTTTTTATTGTTTTATCTTTATTTGTACTATTGTTTCGTTTTTTGCATAGTGTTTATCCGATTTTAAGATAAGCGTTGATCGATCCGCGGCAAAATTTCAGGATTTGACCAACGCTTGCTGAAGGATGATGATTAGTGAAACGATTTTTTGATATTGTTTTCAGCCTTCTGGGGCTTATAGTCCTCTCTCCCATTCTGCTGGGCGTTTATTTGTTTATAGTGATCGTCAGCGGCAGGCCTGCCGTCTACAAGCAGGACAGAGTAGGCAAGGACAACAAACTCTTTGAGATCCGCAAGTTCAGAACCCTTCGCATAGGCACAAGGGTCTCCGCCACCAAGGATCTCAAGGAGATGGATGACTGCGTTATCCCCGGAGGCCGTTTCCTGCGAAAGACCAGCATTGACGAGCTGCCTCAGCTTATAAACGTGCTTGAGGGCACTATGAGCTTCGTAGGGCCCCGTCCTCTTATACACGATGAGGAGGAGATCCGCGAGCTCAGGAAAGAATACGGGGTCTATTCGGTTCTGCCCGGCATAACAGGCTGGGCTCAGATAAACGGCAGAGACACCTTATCGGACAAAGAAAAGGCTTTGCTCGATAAAGAATATATCGACAAGCAAAGCCTTTGGTTCGATTTTAAAATTTTATTGAAGAGTTTTGTCGCAGTTATCGCCTGCCGCGATGTGGACGGGAAAAGCGGCAAAAGCTCAAACGGTCAAGCGTAACCCAGATATTCCTCAAGGCACTTGCCGCTGGCCTTTATCGCCTTTGCGGTCTCTTTGCCAACATATCTCCAGTGCCAGGGTTCGTAGGTTATCTTTGTAATATCCTGCTTTTCCTTGGGATATCTCAGGATAAAGCCGTAATCCGCGGCGTGCTCCTGAAGCCAGCGGAACTCTTTGGTCTTTTCAAAGCTGGTCTCAAGGCTGCATATATCCATTGCAAGGCCGGCGTTGTGTTCGCTCGTTCCGGGTGGCAGAACTATTGTTGCCGCTATCTGTGTGGCCTCCGCCTTGCTGTAACCCTGACTTCTGTATTTTTCTATCTTTTTCTCAAAGTTTTTGTGCTGTGTGGAAACTCTGCGGAAACCTGAAAGAGGAATAAGAGTCATACCTTCCTTTTTGGCGGCGTTATACATCTCTGTATACGGCCCCGCCACGCGGTAATCGAGCTCGGTCACATAGCCATCCACAGCGGTGGCCTTTTTGACTGTGAAATCCTCCGGCAGTATATAATCCCTGTTCACCAGCAAAAGGTTCCACGGGACGCTGGTGTCCGCAACGGACGGATTAAATCCGGCATAGGCGTACTCATATTCACCCTTGGCGGTAGTCGCAGCTTTGGTGGTTGTTGATGTTTTCTCCTGTGTCGTTGTTTCCGCAACAGTGGTTTTCTCCGCGGTGGTTTTTTCTATTGCGGTCGTTGAGGCCTCTGTTTTAGAGGTTTTCTCCGCGGTGGTTTCATCATCCTGCAGGGAATTTTGCTCCGTAACGCCCGTGGCGCTTGTTTGATCCAGGGTCGAAACGGTGGCCTCGCCTTCGGGTATGCCTCCTACATTACGGTTATTGGGGTTTGACTTTATCATATATACCGTAACGCACAAAACCACTACCGCTATCACGGCGATAACCGTTACGCTCCTTGCCTTGTTTTTTCCATGGCTTGACAACAATCATCACTCCGTTTCTTAATAAGTATTGAAATTCTAATCTAATTTTATTACCTTATCAAACATTTGTCAACAAAAACATAAATTCATAAGGAAGTGTCATTTTATGAAAGCAAACGAAAGCGTAAAAAATTATCCCTCAAGGCTCAGGGAATATGCGAATTTTTCCGTTCGCGGCGCAAAAAAACTCTGCAAGGCCGTGGGCATCCGCGAAACCGGCAGCGAGGCCGAGGGCAAGGCCATTGAGGAAATGAAGCGCGAGCTGGACACCTGTTGTGATTCCACAGCTATCGAGGAGTTCAAGGCTCATCCTCATTTTCTGGTCAGCTATATTCCCTTTTTGTGTGTGGCGATGGTGCTCTCCGCCGCCCTTTACTTCTTCGGCTTTGCCGTAATATCCCTTGGGCTTGCGGTCGTCGCCGCCCTTTGCGCGCTGATAAAAGGCGTGTTTTTCGGCGGATTTTTTGACGGCTTTTCAAAATCCGTGACCTCTCACAACGTCTACGGCGTGAGAAAGGCCTCCGGCACAGCAAAACGCCGTATCATCTTCACCGGCAACGCCGATTCCCCCTATGAGCTCAACTATGCATTCCACGGCAAGGGCAAGCTTATCGCCCCCATCAAGTTCCTGACAGCTCTGGGCGTGCTGATCTCCATTGCCTCCGCCGTATACGCCGTGATCTCCGGCTTTGTATTCAATCAGCCCGTGGAGGGCACAGTCCTCACCGTTGCCGGCTGGGTTATGATAGGCTTTACCCCCGTGTACATTATTTTTGCTTTTTCTGTGAATACCAAGAACCCCGTCATGGGCGCCAATGACAATCTTACCGGCTGCTATGTTTCCATGGCCGTGCTCAAATATATGCAGGACAATGATATCAGGTTTGAGGAAACGGAGGTCTGCGCCCTTATAACCGGAGGCAAGCAGGCAGGCTCCGCAGGCGCCAAGGTCTTTTTAAGATCCCGCAAAGATGAGCTTTCCGCCCTGCCCACAGTTGTGGTGGCCTTCGATACCCTCCACGATTTCAACAGCCTTGCCGTTATGAACAAATTCGGAACGGCAGCCGCCGACAAAGAGGTCTGCGCCCTTGTTTCAAAGGCCTT
>CAMOTT010000034.1 GCA_946626015.1 uncultured Clostridia bacterium
GTTGTTGCCCAATATTGAGTTCGCGGCGGCAACGCCTATCGCCGAGGAGATCGAAGTGCCCGAATGTCCGCAGTAAAAGGGGTCGCACTCGCTCTCCGAAGGGTTGGGAAAACCGGAAATACCCCCGGCGCAGCGAAGCCCGGAAAAGCTCTCGTATCTCCCCGTAAGGAGCTTATGTGTATAGGCCTGATGCCCCACGTCAAAGATGATCGTATCCTTTGGGCAATCAAACATTTTATGTATGGCAACCGTAAGCTCAACAACTCCCAGATTAGACGCCATATGACCGCCTGTATTTGAGACAGTATCGATAAGTGTCTCCCTTATCTCGGCGGAAAGCTCGTTCAGCTGGGAAATGTTGAGATTTTTTATATCTTCCGGTGATTTTATGCTCTTTAAATATTCCACTTTGTTTTCAGATCCTCTACGGCAAAAGGTATTTGCCGGTTATTTTTTACGGTCAAGCAGCTTATCCGCAAGGTTTAAAAGGAACCCGGCTTTGTCTCCAAATACCTCCAGCGCCTTTTTTGCGCCCTGAGTGAGCTCATTTGCGTACTCCTGAGCCTTATCAATGCCGAGAAGAGAAACATAGGTGCATTTTTGATTTTCCTCATCGCTGCCCACAGGCTTTCCCAGCTCATCTGTGCTGCTTGTAACGTCAAGTATATCGTCAACTATCTGGAACCCCAGACCGAGATTTTCTGCAAAATCAACTGCCGCTTTTTCATATATTTCCTCCGCCCCGGCAGCAATACAGCCCAGCTGACAGGCAAGCTTTATCAGCGCCCCCGTCTTAAGGGCGCAGGTGCATTTCAGCCTTTCCAGCGACACCTTTTTCCCCTCGTTCTCAAGGTCAAACATCTGGCCGCCTATCATGCCCCTGTAACCGGCATATTCGGAGATAAGGGAGACAGCTCTGCTTTTTTGAGCATCCGTCAGTTTTTCGGAGGTCACAGCCACTCTGAAGGCCTCGGTAAGCAGACCGTCTCCGGCAAGCAGAGCGTATTCCTCCCCGAACTTTTTGTGGCAGGAGGGTTTTCCCCGCCTTATATCGTCATCGTCCATACAGGGCAGATCGTCATGTATCAAAGAATAGGTGTGTATCATTTCAACCGCCAGAGCAAAGGGCAGCGCCCTTTCGAACTCCCCGGAACAAACGCGGCAAAATTCAAGGGTAAGCATCGGACGTATCCGCTTGCCGCCGTTCTCAAGGCTGTATTTCATGGCGTCGCAGACTATGCCGTTGTTGCCGGGCAGAAGCTTGTCCACCTCCCGGTCGATCAACTCCGCATAATTCTCCAGCGAAGGTTCAAAGGGCTTATTCATTATCCTGCGCCTCCAGCTCGGCAAGCTCGGTTATTTTCAGCTGCGCCTTATCAAGGCAGGCGTTGCAAAAAGCGGCAAGCTTTGTACCCTCCTCGTAATACTCAAGCAGCTTATCCAAGGGCAATTTGCCGTTTTCAAGAAGTTCCACTACATCTTCAAGACGTTTTATTGCCGACTCATAAGTTTGTTCAGCCATTGTTTTCAACTCCATTCACGGTACACAAAACCGTACCGTCACTGACTTTTATTGTTAGTTCATCGTTAGCTTTTACATTTTTTATACTTTCAACCGCTTTTCCTCTGTTCATCGCTATGGCATAGCCCCTACTCAGCACCTTTAACGGGCTGAGAGCGTCCAACCTGCCGCACAGGGCGGCAAGCCCGCTCCGGGCACGCTCCATACCTGAACGCGCGCACAAATCGGCCTGAGTTATGAGCTTGTCCACAAGCTGCCTGCCGTTGTCTATGTAAATCAAGGGATTGAGCAGACCACCGGAAGCCTCAAGCTCGTTCAGCCGATCCCTGCGGTTTTTGATCCCGCTCTCGACAAGGCTCCGCATATGATAAAGCTCGGAGAACAGCAGCTGCCTCTGCTCGGCGGCATCAGGTACCGCAAGCTCCGCCGCCGCGGAGGGTGTCGGCGCCCTGAGATCAGCCGCAAAATCACAGATGGTAAAGTCTGTTTCGTGCCCCACTGCGGATATTACAGGGATCTCCGATTCAGCCACGGCTCGGGCCACTATCTCCTCGTTGAACGCCCACAGTTCCTCTATGGAGCCGCCGCCGCGTCCGACTATCAGCACGTCCGCATACCTGTTGGCGTTAAATCTGTATATTGCCCCTGCTATCTGCGGCGCCGCTGACTCCCCCTGAACCTGCACCGGGCAGAAAATCATCTCCGCCACAGGAAAACGCCGCCCGAGAATGTTCATTATATCCTGTACAGCCGCCCCCGTAGGCGAAGTTATCACGCCAACACGCATAGGATACTCCGGTATGGGCTTTTTCCTCTCCTGAGCAAACAGCCCCTCTTTCTCCAGCCTGTTTTTAAGCTGCTCAAAGGCAAGGTTCAAAGCCCCCAAGCCGTCCGGCTGCATATCGTCAACATAAAGCTGATACTGGCCGTCTCTCTCAAACACGGATACCCGGCCGCGCAGTATAACACTCATGCCGTTTTCGGGCATAAACCTCAGCCGCTGGTTGCTGGTCTTGAACATAACCGCTTTTATTGCCGAGGATGTATCCTTGACGGTGAAATAATAGTGGCCGGTGCGGTAATGGTTGGTAAAATTCGATATCTCGCCGCAGACAAAAACCCTGTTGAGGTTAAAATCCCCATCAAAAAGGGATTTTATATATGTATTCAGTTGAGTAACCGTAAGCACAGGTAAATTCATACTCTGCCATAGCCTCTCAAATCATCAATGTTTTTATAAGCGCACATGAGCGCTGCCCCTGCGGCGTTGTCGCAGGAAAATTCCGGCTTTGCAAATACAGCGTTATACCTTGCCGAAAGCTCGGCCTGAATAATGCTGTTGGACATCACTCCTCCGGAAAACACCATTGGCAGATCGCCGTATTTTTTGACGGCAAAATCCGCCATTTTAGTCAATGCTGAAATAATTGAATCTATGCAATACCTGCAAATATCCTCCGGCGACTGAGCCGCCGCAAGCATCGCCTCGCATTTGTTCTGCACCCCGGAAAGGCTGCAAAACCCATCGCGGGCTGATATGTTCACTTTAAACCTTTTGCCGCTTCTGCCGGCCGTCTCGTCCACATATTTGCCCGCCGGGAACGGGAAACCCAGCATAACTCCCACACGGTCAACAGCCTGCCCGGCCTTGAGATCCGAAGATCCACCGATGATCTCCGCCTTGAAAAACCGCTCCTCATCCCCGGTGACGTAAAGCATATCGGTGGTACCGCCGGAAACATGAAAGGCGACAAACGGGCCATCAATCAGATCAAGCCTGCCCGCGGAATACAGCGCGGCCACGATATGCCCGGATTGGTGGGAGAACGAATACAACGGGCATTTCAGCGCCGCCGATACACATACCGCCGCCGACTTGCCCACCAAAAAGCAGGGCATATATGAGCCCTCCGCATCTCTCGGTACGTCGGACACGCCCACAGCGCAGACTTTATCGACCTGCCCCTCCAGCAATTTCCTCATAAGCTCAGGGAGCTGAACCGTGTGATGGAACACCGCATCGCTCTGCCGCAAGCCCATTTCCCCCGGCTTCACGGGGAGCAGCTTTTTCAGTTGAGTGATGGTTCCTGAATCTGTATCGTAAACCGCCACGGAGGTGGGGTAGTTACTGGTATCTACTCCCAGACACAAGGCCATAGATCATCATTCCTTTCCGGCATTACCGGTGAGCGCCCTTTCGGCTGAACCCAGCACGCCGTTGATAAAGGAGTAGTCGTTCTCTCCGCCATACGTCTTGCAGAGCTCCACAGCCTCATTGATGGAAACGCTGTTGGGTATCTCCGGGAAATACAGCATCTCGCACAGAGCCAAACGCATGAGCACCACAGAAACCCTTGATATCCTGTTGAGTTTCCAGCCCCTGAGGTTACTCTCTATCAGGGCGTCTATCTCTGCTGAATGTTCACAGGCCTTTGTTGCCAGATCCCTGGAAAAATCGTCAAAATCAATCAGACGCTCCTGAGACGCGGAATAAATGATGTCGCTCATGGGAACATCTTCGTTAAAGGATTTTTCAAACAGGAGAATAAAAGCCTGTTCGCGAGCCTCTCGTCTTGTCATAAACCACTTACCCTGAGTTCCCGGAAAATACCGGAACATCCTTTCACTTTAATATACGCTTTCAGGCCATTCCTCAAATGACTTGAAGAACAGCCCTTATGATGTTGATTGATCTTCAGCCGCGATCTCTGCGTCCGAAACCACAATATTCACGCTTGAAACGGCTCTGCCGGTTATCTCCTGAACTGAGTTCTTGACCGTTTTTTGAAGCTCGGTAATAACGTCTGTCACCTTGCGGCTTCCATTGACTACAACACGGAATTTGAGCTTTATGCCGTCTTCCCCCGTGCTGACTTTTACAAACTTAGAAGCATTCTCCGCCGCTCTGCCGGGCAGCAGTGAGCTTTTGCCAAAGGGAAGGAATTTGCTGATGCCGCTCACCTTGCAGGCCGCCTCATATGCGATCCCGGAAATAACATCTCCGGCTATGACTATATCGCCGTCATCTTCTGAGTTGATTGAATAATTATTCATAGAGCAGAACCCTCCTGCCCCATATTATAGCATAAAATATTAAATACTCAATAGCTTAAGTCAATAATTATGACATTTTCTGCAGGTAAATCCGTCTGTTTGAGCACAATTTCCTTTATCAGCACCACAGTTGAATCGTTCAGCATCCCTTTTTCGACTATTATTTCAGCGTTTTTATCGTTGATAACGGCTATACAGTCGCCCTTTATTTTTGCTTTGATAAGGTTCTCGATATTTGCCTCTTTTTTGTATGAATCAGCTATCTCGTTGAGCTTCTTTTCCGCCTCTTTTACCGCTTCGCTCTTGGAGGAGCTGTCTTTAATTATGTCGTTGAGCGCCTCAAGAGCTTCGTCATGAGCTGCGGAACGCTTAAGTCTGGCCTCCGCAAAATAATCGCTTGACGCCACGTTCGTTGAATTCACATACTGGGCGTCTCCCAGCATATCGCCCTCTTTGGAGTCTATGTTTTTGACGCTTTCGCCTCCGGTCGTGGTTTCGGTTTTTAGTCCGGTCACTTCCGCTTTAGGGCCGGAATAGTACCAGTTGATGAATATCGCCGCGCCCAGCGCAAGCACCAAAGTGGCTATCACCAGCTGCCTTTTCTTGATTATCATGCTCATATGTTATCTCCTCTCATTCTGCAATTTTTGATATATTTACCCTGTTTGATCCAATCCCCAAAACAGCGGTCAAAAGCTCGGTCACGCTCTGCCTGACATATACCTTATCGGCTCCCTCGCAGAGCACCGCCACGCCCCTGATCTTTGGCTGCATCACCTTGAGCACCAGACCGTTTTCGTTGTTATTCGACCGCAGCACCACATATTCGCTGCTTTCGTTCCTGCTTTCGCTTTTTCTTGTTCCGTCATCGGATGAGCTTGTTTTGCTGTCGTCCTTTCTTGCGAATATCTGCTCCGAGCCGTTTTCAAGGGTCACCATAACCTTTGCGTTGCCCGCGCCATAGATGTCGGAGATCATATCGGTCAGCTTATCCTCAAGGGCGCTCACATACTCTGAACAGTTTTCATAATAAACGGAACCATCCGAGCCTATATGTTCTGATTTTTCACTTTTTGAAAGGCTTGAACCGGCGATCAGCATTACTCCCGCAAGGCCGATGCACAAGGTGATCAAAAGCTTTTTATCAGGTTTTTTTCCAAACAAATTTTGTATACGGTCTATCATCCGTCCACCTTCTTTTTTGCTTAACTTCAATTATAATCACCCGATAGTATCACTTCGCTTTCTATGCCCAGGATGGATAAAATATCATCGTGTATTTTTGAAGCAATGTGTTGATATTTTTCATCCAGATATATTTTTACCTGGTTAATTACTATGCCGCCCTCACTGTCTATATTATCATCAAAGGAGATTTTTACTGCATCAGCCGAATATTTATTTAATATTTTGTTTATTTCTTTCACAAGCTTTTCCTCAACAAAGCCAAGCTTTTGACGGTTTATCGTCCGGGAAATTCCGGTATCGCCCTCAGCGCTGAAATAGTTCTCCGTAAAAAGCTCCTGCTTGAATTTTTGGCCTTTTGCAAAGGGCGCCGCGCAGGAAAGTATTATCAGCACCGATATGATCGACTTTACCGTTTTGGCAGTGTTCCCCTTTGGCAGCAATATGGACATTATACCCCCGGCAAACGAGAGCAGCGTGATACCCAGCGCCCATTCTTTGACGGTCTCCATTTTACACCTCCGTTCTCAGCAGCAGGGTTATCCCGGCTGACACGATAACAAAAACCGTACTCATTACTAAACCGGCGATCATAACGGACAGGGAGCAATCCGCTGCGGATGTAAGTGAAGAAATTGCACTTTCATTCAGCATATCCGCCGTAAAGTTTGACACCCTTACAATCAACCTCCATAAGATCAGTTCCACCAGCGCAGGCAATTTTGTCACAAGTATCGCGGCGATCCCAAAGGCTCCCACAGCGCTCCTGACCAGAGCTGCGCTGCCTATCACCGAGCTGTAAGCCTCGCTCACAGCCGAACCCACTATCGGGACAAAAGTATTGACAGCCAGCTTTACGCCCTTTGATGCGAGGGTATCCGCCGAATTTGCAAGTATGCCTTTTATTGACAGCAGACCGGCAAAAAGAGTTGAGGCGGAGGCCATTACCCAGACGAGCGCCTTTTTCACGGTTTCGGTCAGCTTTTTGATATTGAACTCCGGCATAAATGAGCCCGATATCCCCAATGCCGTCACAACTCCGGTCATGGGCATTACAAAGCGGTTTATAAGCTGCATCGCTCCCTGAGCCGCCGCAAAGGTAAAAGAATGGGCGCTGATCGCCAGCATCGGATTGCCGGAAGCGGCGATAACACCGGCCAGCACCGGGACAAACGCCAAAGCCACGTTTGAACTCAGCCTGACCGTTGAGAAGGCTAAATTCATAGCTGAAGCAAGCGGAGAAGCAAGCAGCGTCGCCGTAAGCAAAGCCCCGAACATTTCCACAGCCGATCTTACTCCGCTCCCTGCATCAGTAAAGCATTGCGCCAGAGAGGTCAGAAGAACTACGCCCAGTACAGCAAAAAGCGTTTTAAGCGGATCTGTTGATTTTTTCTTTATGATGTTCAATACCGCGTCCGCGATTTTTCTCGGAGACGCATTAAAAACACTTTTGAAATCCAAATCATCCATCCCAAGCTCCTCCAATACAGCCTTACTTTCAGAGGAAAGCTCATCGTAGAGATCAAATATTCCGCTGGCTTCCATCTGCTCATCGTAAAGCTCCTCAGTGCTCACACCAAGGGCACTTATTGAAAAAGCAGCGGCAAACATCAGAAAAATCACGGCAATTTTAATACACTTCATAATCTGTTTTCCGTTCTTATTTATTGATAAGTCCCAGCGCAAACGAAGCCACGCTTTTTATTACCGGCATTGCCATGGAAATAATAACGAGCTTTGACAGCAGTTCTATTATTCCGGCAACTGAAGCGGATCCGCTGTCCCTGCAAATATCCGCCGCGATCCCCGACACAGCCGCCACAGAGACTGTTTTTATCATCAGTCTCACAATGCTTTGATTTTCCTCACCCAGCTTTATCAGAAAATCGGCGGAAGATACGGTCTGCATAAGCAGAGAAAAGGCAAGCATGGCGAGCACCGTTATCCCGGCAAGCTGGACAAATACCGAGTATTCCGGCTTGATCTGTTTGACCAGCAGAGCTGTGACCGCAGTGACCACAGCGACTGCGGCCGCCTTGAATATCATCATATATTGAACACCGACCTTGCCGTTGAAAGCAGATCGGCAAACTTCGGGATCAGCAGCATAAGGATGATCACGATGCCCGCCAAGGTGGTAAACATGGCGTAATCGTCCCTGCCGGAGCGCGCCAATATCTGGTTTATCACGGCAACGATTATTCCTATCGCGCCTATTTTGATTATCAGCTCAATTTCCATATGTTATCATCCTCAAATTAAAACTATTCCCACGGTTATCGAACATAGCGCTCCGATAACCGGCATATTTTTGCCGTATTTTTCAAATGCTTTTTCTGCTTTTTCAAGCTCTGAGCTCACGGAGGCTCTATATGATCTGAGCCTGTTTATCTGACCCTCAGCGTCAACGCTGCCGAGGATTTCTCCCAGTACCGTAAGCAGCTCCGCATCATTTTGGGTCAGAGCGTATTCCGTCGCCCTTTCGGTCACCGAGCTTTTCCACGCCTTTGGGAAGCTTTCCCCCAGCTTGCAGCGTTCACAGCAGAGCCTCAAAAAATCCAGCTCACTGAATTCCGAATTTTCCGCAAGAGCCGCCAGCAGATCAACAGTGGGCATCATACTGTATTCCAGCTTTGCAGAGATGGTGTCTATCATTGCGGCTATCCGCTCCAGCAATCTCACTCTCAGTCTCATTCTCTTAGAGACGTAACAGCTAAGCATTATGGGCGTTAATGCTGTCAATATAATTCCTGCGTATTTCATCAGTCAGCTCATCCGTTCTGTATATTTTTGATATCTCGCAGGGTTTATTCCTGTTAAGAAGCACAACGTAATCAAAGGCGAAGGTCATCAGCAAACGCCTGAGCTGGGGTCTGCGGATAAGCTCCTCCCTTGAGCAGGCGTGAACGGAAACGGCGAACATCACCCCGGAATTAAGCCCGGCCTCTATGGCGCTTATCTCCTCTATTCCCCCCACCTCGTCGCAGACTATCATGTCCGGCGACAGAGACCGGACGGCCGACATAATGCCGTCGCCCTTTGCGTAGGAGGAGAGCACATCGCAGTTAAGACCTGTGTCCGTCTGCGGTATTCCGCCCCTTACGGCGGCTATTTCGCACCTTTCATCAACGACAGCCACCTTGTACATCCTGTCCTGCCCGGAAAGTCTTCTTGCCAGATCACGTAAAACGGTGGTCTTTCCGCTGGACGGCGGCCCGGCTATTATAACGCTGTTGAGTTTGTCTTGAAAAAGGGTTTTGAAAAGCTTGTCTGCCGCCGAGTTGTTTTCCCTTGCTATGCGGAGATTGATGGCATTTATATCTCTGAGGGTTTTAATGGTTCCGCTCAGATACACCGCAGTGCCGCATATACCGGCTCTGTGCCCTCCTTCCAGAGTCACAAAACCGTTGGCGATATCCTCGGCGTGGCTGTGAACGGAATAACCGCACATACGTGAGAAGGTCTCCCCCACCTCCTCAGCGCCGGCGCTCAGAAGATTGTCTCCTAAGATTGAGGTTATCCGCCCCATCTCGGTAATGAGCACGGAGCCTTGCGACGTTACCAGCACAACAGGTCTGTTTGACCGCAGCCGTATTTCATATGTACTCTGTTTAACAAGATCGGAAAGCGATTTAAGGGGGGTTCTGATTCTTGGGACAATAAACTCAACCGCCTCGTCAAATTTTTCAACAGACATTTTTACAGGCAAGCCGCAACATCTCCTTTTTTCTTCTGATATTCCATACTATGAACACTTGTCCTTTAATATTACCGGTGAGAGATAAAAAAAGAACAAGCGGAGAATTAAAGATCATCCGCTTGTTTTCGGTTAATTACATTTATTTAAATTACTTTTTCTGCTGTGTGGGGCCATAGTTTACCGCGCCGGTGTACTGCACATCCTCCGGTCTGGGGTAATCCTTTGGTACGCTTAAATCACGCTGATAAAGTCTCACGTGCTCTCCGTGGGGAAGGATATCCACAACGTCACAGCCTCTCCAAAGCACGGTAAGATCCATACCTCTTACGAACTCCTTCTTTTCAACCGTTTCGATCTCGTGGGAAAGAGCTGCCACATCGTTCTCCGCAAGGTTCTCAAAAACAGCCACGCCCTTTTCGATCCTTGGCTCATAGGGCTTGCCGTTAAGGGTAAACTTGACTTTATCTCCCATAAAGGGATACAGCCTGAAGCCCACGCTGCAGCTCTTTTTGACCTTTGCCGAGAGCTTGCCTTCATTTGGGTATTCACAGCTGAGGATTATATCGTCGGTCTCCTTGTCAAGAGGAATGTTCACTGTAACAGTGGAGCCGTCTTTGGTTATTGCCCTGTCCCAAACGATGGAAAGGGCAACGGGAGCCATACCCACGCAGCAACCCGCGATGGAACGGAAACGGGTAAGGGAAATGGAATTCGGCAGAGAACCGCCGGTAAAGCCGCCTATCATGCGCTTGTTGATATCCCTGTATGTGATGCCGTTTTCCTTATCGTTGGGCAGAGAATTGTCCACCACCACGTAATCGGCGTTTTTAACCTGATTTTCAACCAACTGGTTGCGGGCAAAGCGGTTAAGATCATCCCAGTATTCGTCATACCCGGCAAGGATGAGCTCGTTTGCGCATTCGATCATGTCTTTTATACAGCAGGTCTCGCAGTGCTCCTCCTCCATGGGGTGCCACTGAGCATACTCCGGCACCCAGCCGAAGCTGGAGGAAATGGAGCGGATATACTCATATATCCCTTTGCCGCTCTTGATGTATCTTTCCTCCCCGGTTATTCTGCCAAGGGCAACAAGGCCGCTTGCCACCCATCCGGCCGAATGAACGTGGCCGAAAAATTCCATTTTGTAGTTAAAATAGCGCGAAACGCCCAGAACGTAGTTGGCAATACCCCTTGCAAGGTCAAGAGCCACCTCGTCGCCGGTGATCTCATATCTGCGCACAAGGGCTCTGAGCATTATGGAATTCCTGATGGGTTGTTCGCCTCTGCCGGTGTGACGGGTAAGGTCAAAGCCGCCGTCACGGAGGAAAACGTCGTTGGGGAACTCGTAAATGGGTTCTGTTTCCTCAAAGTCGCCTGACCAGAAGGTGCGGACCTTACGCTCTATTACAATGCTCCTCATTCCCCTGACAAGCTCGGAAGCCCTCTTTTCAGCCTCTTTATCATCGGGATTATCGGCAATTATTCTATTAAGCGCAGGCAGAATATAGCCCATCTCATGGAAAGATGCGTGGTTTGTTCTGGACCATTTATAATCCTCATGGAAGCGAAGACCGTGTTCCCCCCAGGATTTCATAAGATGGCGGCGGAAAGACTGCTTGACCGCGTCACCCTTATCTGTTTTGAGCATCTTGCCGATTGCGTCTATACCCTCATACCAGGAGCCCACAAGCTCGGCGTCATCTACGCGGCAATGCGCTGCCTCGGCAGGCTTCTTGTGGGGCAGGATAAGCCAATAAGGCAGATTGTCGTAATCCTCATCCACCATGGTGGTAATGTAATTCATAACAAGTTCCGCGCTGTGCACGGGGTCAAATTTTTCGTATGCCATTTATACTTCCTCCTAAAACCGTAGCTGCTTGATAGTATAGCACAACAATAAATGAATGTCTATAACAGAACAGTATAATTATACCCCCTATTTTGCAGCTTTACTGTTGGAAAAAGCCATATTTTTTGTAATTAAATATTATCTATTGACTTATTAAGGTTTAAATAGTAAAATCTAAGATAGATTATTATAAGATGTGGAGAATTTTCGGCTATGGATAATTTCAACGTCCCAACCGTGAGAGAGCTCCTTGATTCACGGGCAGATATGTACGGCGATTCCGTTTTTATAAAATTTTTGAGAAACAAGCACGTTGAGGAAAGAAGTTTCAAGCGTGTTCGTTCCGACAGCCTTGCCATCTGCCGCTGGATCAGACATTTTTCCCGTGAGCGTATGCATATTGCAATAATAAGCAAATCCAATTATGAATATATCACCTGCCTGACAGGTATCCTTATCAGCGGCAACGTGGCTATTCCCCTTAACCCGGACATCACCGCCGCCGAGGCCGCGGAGCTCAGCGAACGGGCAGACGTGGATATTATCCTCTATGAGGATGAATTCAGCAACAGGATATCCGAGTTCAAAGCCCTTTATCCCCGGATAAAGGATTGCGTGAATTTAGGCAACTACGAAAAATTTGAGGCAATATATAAGTCCTACTCCGATAATTCCGAATTTGCGGAGCTTTCCGACGTCACCGCGGACAAAAGCGCCTGCTCGGTCATCATCTTCACCTCCGGCACAGCAGGCATAAAAAAAGGCGTTATGCTCTCCGGCAGCAGCCTTGTGGGCAACATGATGTACAAAGACTACTGCGACGATATCTTTGTCCAAAATTCGATTGCCATGTCCGTTTTGCCAATGTATCATATCTACTGCTTCACAGGGGATTATCTTAAAAATCTCAAGGACGGGCTTCAGGTCTGTCTCAACGGTTCTATCAGGGAGCTCAACTCCAATCTTCTGCTTTTTGAACCTGCCGTTATGCGCGTTGTCCCCATGATAGCCCAGACCCTGCTCAACCGCGTCAAGGCAAAGCGCGCAAGAAATCCGGAAATGTCCGTCCGGGAAGCCACAGCTTCCGTGTTCGGTAAAAACATCAAATGGCTCATCTCCGGCGGCGCTTATCTCAACCCCAATTTGATAACCGAGTACGAAAAACTCGGCATAAAATTGAGGCAGGGTTACGGCATGACTGAAGCCGGATGCAGGATCTCCGTACCCGGCGAAAACGTCTCCCCCGGCTCGGTGGGCAGGATAATCGACATATGCAAAGTCCGGATAGCAGACGGCGAAATACAGGTCAAGACCCCTACGGTAATGCTGGGTTATTACAATATGCCCGAAGAAAGCGCCGAAATGTTCACAGACGACGGCTGGCTTAAAACCGGAGATATCGGTTATGTAGGCGAAAACAACGAGCTTTTCGTTACCGGCAGGGTAAAGAACCTGATAATCCTCTCCAACGGCGAAAACGTCTCACCGGAGGCCATCGAAAAGAAAATAATGCAGTCCGAGCTTGTTGAGGAGACCATGGTTTTCGCTGAAAACGATCTGATAATTGCCGAGATATATCCAAATTATACGACCGCAAAAAATGCCGGTCTTGAGGAAGCTGAGCTCAAAGCAAAGCTTGAAAACCTCATAAATACCATAAATGGGGACGCAAAATCCGCGCATATCATCTCGGAAGTGCGGCTCCGCAGCGAACCTTTTGAAAAGAACGGCACAGGTAAAATTAAGAGGATCAAAAACAGCTATTAAGGAGAAGGCGATTATGAATAGAGAAACTAAAGGCAAAACTGTTTATCCCCTTATTCCTCCCCAGGAAATGATACAATTTATGCTCAAATACAGCTTTTTCCACAAGCAGGTGACCCAGATACCCGATTCCTTTCTTTTTGAAGAAGAACTTGATTTTGAGGTTTTAAAAAAGGCGTTCAATATTGAGATCAAGAGGAACGACTGCCTGCGTTTAAAATTTTTCAAAGAAAAGGGAGTAATAAAGCAGTTTTTCCGGGACGATTACACCGTTGACGATATTCCCGTATTTGAGTTCAAAACCGAGGCGGAACAGCTTGAGACCCTTTCCGCAGACGCTCAGAAACCTGTTAAGATATTAAAGGGCGAAATATTCAGGATAATATTTTTCAAGGCCTATGACGGCAGATACGGCATATATTTCAACGTCCACCATCTGGTAATGGATAACGCCGCCTGTTTCGTGTTCTTCAACGACCTGCTGGCCGTATACGACCATTTAAAAACAGGCAGCGAAATGCCAAAGCCCCTTGGCAGCTATGAGGCAAGGATCAAAAAGGAACTTGAATACATAGCCGACAAAGAGAATCTTGAAAAAGAAAAAGCGGCATACGCCGAATATATCACAAAAAACGGAGAACCGACATATTTGGGGGTTGAAGGCCCGAAATTTCTTGAGGCAGAGAGGAAAAAGAGGAAAAATCCGGATATCAAAGCCCCATCTCTGTTTGATCCCATCCACGACAAAGCTCTGCTGAACAAGCATATCGTTCCCTTTGAGCTGAGCCAAAAGGTTTTTGATTTCATGGAAAAGAACAACATAAGCGGCGAATGCCTCGTTCAGCTTGCCATGAGGATGTTCATCTCCAAGATCAACTACGAAAACCTTGACACATATTTTATATCCCTCTGTTCAAGGCGCAGGACCCTTCAGGAAAAGCGTTCCGGCGGAACAGTTACCGCTCCCCTGCCATGGAGGGTCGTTCTGGACAGAGAAGAAACCTTCATGTCCGCGCTTGAGAAAATGGCGGACGCTCAGATATGGGCATTCAAGCATATGGATTATCCCTATATGGAATACCGCAAGCTGCAGCAGGAGCTGTTTAACTACCCTGCCGCAGCCGGCGCGTCAACCATGATGTTCTCCTGGCTGCCCATCGACAGCAACACTTTGGGCAAGCGCAAATACGAATACGTGGGCTACAGTCTGGGCAGGTATATTATGGTGCTCTACACCTTCGCTATGAAGGATATTTACAGCGGCTGTCTTAAGATCACCTACCTGCATCGCACAAAATACGTCAGCGAGCAGGATATCGACGCCCTCCATAATGGAACCGTCAAGGTACTGAAAATGGCCGTTGAAAACCCGGAGATAAAAATCAAAGATATATTGAAGAACCTGTGATTTTTACAATAAAGGAAGGAGAAAAACCATGCTTGAAGAGATCAAAAACACTATTTGTGATTACGTTATAATTGACCCGGAGGAGATAAACGAGGATTCAAAGCTGCGCTATGAGCTTGAGCTCAACTCCCTGGATCTTGTAAACATATCCGTTGACCTTGAAAGTAAGTTCGGCGTTTCGTTAGATACAAAAAAATTTCTTGCGCTCAAGACAGTTGGCGATATCATGAGCTACATCGAGGCTCTCAAGGCCTGATAATTATTTAATATATGAATTTAGGGGCTGCGTTACGCAGCCCCTTTGTTCTTTGCCTTTATCAAAAAAATTCACGTAGGACCAGGTCTGTGATCCCGGCGTTGAGCGAGGCCTCCACCCGGAGCACCTTCGGGTTATTTTTATATGCGCTGCGCACCATGTTCCTGAGCTCTGTGCCTCCGTGATAACCGTGGACTATACGCAGCCGGTAAACTCCCCTTGACGCGCTTTTGAGCCTGCTGTCAATGAGAGTCTTGGCCTGAAACTTATTGAGCCCGTGCACATCTATCTCGCAAATTCCTTCCAAATCTCGTACCTCCGAAAGTAAAAGTGGA
>CAMOTT010000035.1 GCA_946626015.1 uncultured Clostridia bacterium
ACGGGTGTCAACGTGCATTGTAAAACCGTTCCAGATCATGTCGATCTTGCCTGTGCTGAGCTCCTGATCCTTCGCATCCCAAACGATGGGCTGAAGCTTGAGCTCAAGGCCGAGCTCATCAGCAACCGCTCTTGCGCAGTCAAGGTCAAAGCCGATATATTCGCCTGCGTCATCCACAAAGCCCATGGGAGGAAAATCAGCGTCAAATCCAACTGTGAGGGTAGTTCTCTTTGCCGATGTTTCATTGTTTGTTTTTGCCTCTTCCTTTTTGCCGCAGCCCGAGAATACGCCGCAGATGGCAAGGCAGCAAACCAGAATAACGACTGACAAAGAAACGACTAACTTTTTCATGGGAAATCGCACCTTTCTTTTCAATTTTAATATTCACCTGAGTATTATACTAACACACTAACACATTAAAGTAAAGCATATTTTTAAAAATTTTTCTGAGGATCCCTTTCGCATGATTTGATTGACTTTGCAGTGGTATTATAATATAATGAACAGGAATTGGATTTTAATTGAGACTCGGATGGTAAAATTATGGACGTGTTAAAACCATTTAAGAACAAAGAAAACCGGACTGTGCGGCTAATCACACTGTTCGGCAGTCTTGCGGTGATTATTGCGTTTATAGTCGTTTATGCCATTTACGGCAAGGAGCTGCTGGCCTTTGTAAAGGACACAAAGGGGTTTCGCAACTGGCTGGACAGCTTCGGCGGCTGGGCTGAGTGTGTTTTTGTGCTTATCAGAGCCTTTCAGACAGTTATAAAAATAGTTCCTGCCGAGCCTCTTGAGATCGGCTCCGGCTACGCTTTCGGCACTTTTTGGGGCACGGTGTGGTGTATGGCAGGCACAGAGCTGGGCTCCGCGGTGATCATCCTGCTGACCAAGATCTTCGGCAAAAAGCTGGTGCTGAGTTTTGTCAGCCAGGAGAAGATCGACTCTTTCAAGTTTCTCAACGACCAAAAGCGCCTCACCGTGACGCTGTTCCTGATCTATCTCATTCCCGGAACTCCCAAGGACGTTATAACCTACCTTATCGGCCTTACAAAAATGAAGCTCTGGGTCTTTCTGCTCGTGACCGGCATCGCAAGGATACCCTCCATCATCACCTCCACCATAGTCGGCTCCGCTCTCGGTGAAAACAAGCTTAAGTTTGCCATTATTATTTATGTCTTGACTGTAGTCATAAGCGCCCTTGCCCTGTTCATATACAAGTTTGTCGAAAAGAAAAAGGATGAGCGCAGAGCCGCAGCCGAAGCGGAGGAACAGGAAGCCTGATAAAATTTGATACCTGCAAAAATAACAGCCGGACGGTCGTTTGTTTAGTGACCATTCGGCTGTTTTCTTTTTAAAATCACACGTTATAAATCTGCTGGGCAAAATTCACCGTGGACATTGCGTCCGGGCAATATTTGTCTGCGCCTATCATGTCCGCGTATTCCTGTGTAAGCACAGCACCGCCCACGCATACCTTGCACTCCGGCGAGGTTTTTCTCAAAAGCTTTATCGTTGCCTCCATGCTGGGCACTGTGGTGGTCATCAGCGCGGAAAGACCCACAACAGGAACATTCAGCTCCCTGACCTTATCCGCCACTACCTGCGCCGGCACATCTCTGCCAAGATCGATAACGTCAAAGTTATAGCTTTCCAGCAGGACCTTAACTATATTCTTGCCAATATCGTGGATATCCCCCTCAACGGTGGCAAGGATGATCTTGCCTACCTTCTCGTTCTTGCTGCCGGAAGCGGCAATGGC
Organism: uncultured Clostridia bacterium; assembly: GCA_946626015.1. Lineage (GTDB taxonomy): Bacteria > Bacillota > Clostridia > Oscillospirales > Acutalibacteraceae > JAAZFZ01. The sequence goes on from CAMOTT010000035.1 coordinate 1,763, forward strand.
ATTCTTTATCACCTCAAAAGCAGACTTTGCGGCCTCCGCGCTCATAAGCAGCTGGGGCAGGAACACCGTACCCTTTTCAAAATCCCTGCCCACCCTGTCAAGAGAGGGTATCACGCTCTCGTTTACTATATCCATTGGGGCTTTGTTTTTGAGCAGATCGATCACCGATGAGACAGCGCTGTCCTTGAGCCCGTGAACTATGGCCTCCATCAAGCTGTCGCCGGTGTTCTTTTCCTCCGGGGCTTTAGCTTCGGTCTGCTGAATGACCGTTTTAAGCTGTGAGGCATACTCAACATAGGAACGGCAGGCGCTGTCCATCTGATTTAGCGCAAGGAAACTGCGGTAAGTGCTTATCATTGCGGCGGAGAGAGGATTTATTATTGCCGCGCTCAGACCGCTTTGCAGAGCCAGAGCAAAAAATGTGGAGTTTATATACTCCCTTTGGGGCAAGCCGAAGGAGATATTTGAAACGCCCAGCACCGTTTCGCAGCCCAGCTCCTCTTTTATTCTCCTCACCGTCTCCAGCGTTGTGGCCGGGGCGGTCTCATCCGAGCTCACGGTAAGAGTAAGGGCGTCAAAAATTATATTCCGCCTGTCTATACCGTACTTTTCCGCTTCACCGCAGATCCTGTAAGCAATGTCCATCCTGCCCTGCGCCGTTTCAGGTATCCCGTTTTCATCCAGCAGCAGAGCCACCAGCACGCCGCCGTATTTTTTTGCGATGGGCAGAATAGCTTCAAGGCTTTCTTTTTTGCCGTTCACGGAGTTTATTATTGCCCTGCCGTTATACACACGCAAGGCCTTCTCCATAGCCTCCGGGTCCGCCGTGTCGATCTGCAGGGGCAAATCGACCACCGCCTGCAAACGGCTCACAACGTCCTTCAGGACTGTTTTCTCGTCTATTTCAGGCAGACCCACGTTCACGTCAAGTATGTCCGCTCCGCTCTCCTTCTGCCTGATAGCTTCGTTGAAAATATATTCAATATCATTTTCAGCAAGGGCTTTTTTGAATTTCGGCTTACCGGTGGGGTTGATGCGTTCCCCTATGATAACCGGTCTGCCGCCTATTTTCACAATCCTTGTATTGCTTGAAACAAGGGTTTTGTTCTTTTTTTGCGGCTCTTTCCGCTTAACAGCCGCGCAAAGCTCCGCCGTCTTTTTGATGTATTCCGGAGTAGTGCCGCAGCAGCCGCCCACTATCCCGGCGCCCAGCTCCGCTATCTCCCTCATCGTCAGGGCAAACTCCTCCGGCGAAATGTCGAAAACGGTATTGCCATTCTCCGAGCGCGGCATACCGGCGTTTGGGTTTACAAGTACCGGAACGCTCGCCGTCTCCAGCAGCCTGGGCAAAAGCTTCTTCATAAGCTTGGGACCTGTGCCGCAGTTCATTCCGACTACGTCCGCTCCCAGGCTTTCCGCCATGATAATGGCCGTCTCCGGGGAGCCTCCGGTAAGCAGCTTGCCGTTTTCGTCAAAAACAAAGCTGACTATCACCGGCAGGGAGCAATTCTCCTTTGCCGCGATCAGAGCCGCCCTCGCCTCGCAGCTGTCGCTCATGGTTTCAATAAGCACCAGATCGGCGCCGTTTTCCACGCCGCAGCGCACCGCTTGAGCAAAAACGTCAACGGCCTCCTCAAAATCAAGATCCCCAAGGGGTTTGAGAAGCTTGCCTGTGGGGCCGATATCAAGAGCGACGAATTTACCTTCCGCGCCGTAGGCGTCAACCGCCTTTCTCGCGTTTGCCACACCTGCGGCAATAACGTTCTCCGCGCTGTATTCTCCGGCGCCGCTGAATTTTATGCTGTTTGCGCCGAAGGTGTTTGTGGTAATGATATCCGCTCCGGCGTTGAGATAAGCGGTGTGGATATCAACGATCACTTCCGGCTTGTCGATATTCCAGCGTTCCGGCTGTTCGCCGCCGCGCAAGCCTCTCTGCTGCAAAAGCGTACCCATGCCCCCGTCGCAGAAAACTATTCTGTTTTTCAATACTTCATTTATGCAAGTCATACAGCTCTCCTCATAATACAACGGCATTGCGGAGGTAAATCTGAAAACACATCCGCAACGCCTGTAAATCAAAGTATTTCCGACAAATTGTTCTTTATCGTCTGAGCGACCTCGGGCTTGTTCATGGAGTAAACGTGCACTCCCCCCACCCCGTTTGCAACGAGGTCTATTATCTGCTCGCAGGCGTAGGTTATGCCTGCCTGGGTCATCGCAGCGGGATCGTCGCCGAATTTTTCAACTATCATTCTGAACTTTGTGGGCAGCGATGTGCCTGAAAGCTTGCATATGCGCTTTATCTGCTTGCCGTTGGTAACCGGCATAATACCCGCAAGCACAGGTACTGTGATCCCCTTTTCCCGGATCTTATACAGGAATTTGTACAAAATATTGTTGTCAAAAAACATTTGTGTCGTAAGGAAATCCACGCCCATATCCACCTTTTCTTTAAGATGGATAATATCCTCGCTCTGGTTTTCAGACTCTGTGTGACCCTCAGGGTAACAGGCGGCGCCTACGCAAAAGTCGCCAAAGCTTTTTATCTCCTCCACCAACTGGGAGGCATAGCTGAAATCCTTGCTTGCGGAGATCATACCCTCCGGCAGATCGCCTCTGAGTGCAAGCACATTTTTTATTCCGCAGTCTTTGAGCTTTGTAAGACTGCCCTCGATCTTATCCTTGTTCATACCTATACAGGTAAGGTGCGCCAAAGCCGGAACGTTGTGCTTTTGTATCTCGCAGGCAATATCTGCGGTGTATTTATCCGTAGCTCCGCCTGCGCCGTAGGTGACGCTCATAAAATCCGGGGAAAGCTTTGCGATCTGCAAAGTCGCATCCTTTACCGACTCATAGGTAATATCGGATTTCGGCGGAAACACCTCAAATGAGAGGGTGACCGGCTTTTTATTGATTATGTCAATTATCTTCAACTGTATCACTCTCCCCGTCTGCGGCTTTAGCATCGTCTTCCTGTTCCGCGGCTTCCGGCTCATCTTCCTGCGCGCCGTCCTGTTCCGGTTTGTCGTCACCTTCAAGCTCAAACAGTTCGTCCTCAAATTCGGCTCCTGTTTCGGTATGGCCGCTTTGCAGGATATCGTACTCGGTTATCTCTATTCCGGACTTGCGCCCTTCTGTGTCTGCCGATTGAACTATTCCTGCGTTGAGCGAACCGCCCGGCAGGTTTTCATAGTTTTCCGGGGCGATCCTTTCCGCTATAATCAGCTCTCTCTTTTTTCTCTTGCGCAGGATCAATTGTTTTACAACAAAAACTGCGATGAGTATTGCAACTGAACCGGCTGAGATCCCACATCCAATAATGAGTCCCTTGGGCATATAATTCAATTCTATCTTATGCTCACCGGCGCTGAGTTTAAAGCCCAGAAGTCCCGTCCCTATGGCAACGTAATCCTTGAGCGGAACTTTTTTGCCGTCCACGGTAATGTTCCAGCTTTCGTCGTAAGGGATGGAGGTGTAAAACACGCAGTCGCTCCCGGCATTCACCGTGCCGGAGATTTTGCGGTCCTCAAATTTTTCAACGTTCAGCTGACATTCCTGCAGCTGTACAAAGCCTTTGCGGAATTCAGCCATATTGATACCGTAGGCGTATGCTGTCAGGCTGCCGGTGTAGTCTGAGCTGAAGTCCACGGTGATATAAACAGGTCTGAGCGCCTGACAAACGCCGATATCTATGACGCGCTGTGAAAGCTCGGAGGTTCTTTTTTCGTCCATTATATCGGAGGATATGGTCAGACCGTCAATCTCGGTGCCATCAAGGTAAAGGTAGCAGGTCTGGGTACTGGTGGGCGTGATGGTAAAGGAGACAGAGCCGGAAACGCTTATATCATCGTTGCTGAAGAATATCGCGCCGTCACTGTCATCAGGAGAACCGTAGCCCTCCTCGTCCTCCACCGCCAAAGGCTCAAAAACGTCAACAATACCGGTGGCGCATTTGAAGTAATCACCCTGTACCTCAAAGGGATTTCTTGGAGCTATATCCCAATCGGTGATATCTGAATTCACGCAGTACCCGATGGGAAGACAATAGTTGTTTTTGTATGCCTTCCAGTTCTCACTGCCCGAGTTGAACATATAGGTGTACATCTCATCGTTGAGAGTTTCGTCGGAATTGTTGTCCACAACATATTTAAGAGACATCATGGCGTTGTAGACGGGAGTCTGTGGCGAATAAGTGTAGCTGTTTATATAGTTGCTGGAAAGCCCGAGCCGGGACTGCACGTTTGAGGTGAGCTCGTAGGCCATTGATGAGAAGGTCGAAACACCGTTGTAGTAATACCATGCAGGATCCATTCTCGTCCTCAGATCCGCAAGCTCCATGCGGTAAAACGGGGATTTATCCTGTTTGTCCAGCTCATTTTTAACTTTTACAAAAGTGCTGTAATCGGATGTGTAGTTCTTTTTAAGCTGAGACATTGTGTACCTGTCCGTGTTGGCGGCCATAGCCTCCACCATTACAAGACAAAGGAACAGCGCCATGGCCGTGTTCCTCTTTTTTTCATTTTTAAGCACCCTGAAATAGACAGTGTAGATCACAACAAAAGCGATGCTGATAAACACCGTGTAATCTTCCACGTTCTTTGAACCGACTTTTTCAACCACGGTTATAAAAAGCACCGCGCCCATCCCGGAGCACAGAAAAGCCTTGCTGCTTATCTCGTCGAGATGCGTCAGGGTCTTGTAAGCTATCCTGAGTATCAGGAAAGAATAAATGAATGAGAACCTGTAAGGCAGATCGTTGGGAAAATGGAGCCCATGCCAGACGTAGTTCGCATAGTTTGTGTTAAAGCTGTAGAACATCACAGCAAGCACGGCAACATTTGCTATCTTGGCCGAAAGCTTTTCGGACTTTACAAAGAAATAAAGCGGAACCAGTAGCACCGTGGCAATGCCGCAGTAAACATTTGGCAAAACATTATCGCCGCTGCTCCTGATAGTCGGATCGACGCTGGCAAGATGATTTGCGAGGAAGTCAAAGATATGGAAATATTCTTTGAAATCCCTGGGGAAGGTGCCGGAGGTCGCCGAGCAGGAACGCAGGACAAAAAACACGGGTATCAAAGCAAAAGCCGCCAGACCTGCCGCCAAAACCGAAGAACCGGCAAAGACAGCTCCGCCCGCAAGTAATCTCGAGCTCTTAACAGACTCTAACCTGCTCTTTTTAAGCTTGCCGTCCTTGTCAAGATATTGGGGAACCTCACGGTAATACGCAAACATAGCATAGTTCCCGAAATAATAGGCTACAAAGTAGATGACCGAGAATATGCAGAGCATCAGCGCCATATAGTAATTTGAGACAAAGGCCACAAATAGCCCGGCGATGTATATGCCGCATTTTCTTTGGTTTATTATCCTTTCTATGCCAAGGGCGACCACCGGGAGGAGGTACATCGCGTCCAGCCACATCACGTTCCAGTAATATGCGATGAAAAAGCCGCAGAAGGAATACAGAACTCCGAACCCGGACATAAGGAGATTGCTTTTGCCGGTGGAATGTTTGAGATACCAGCAAAAAGCGGCGCTGGCCAAAGCGGCTTTTATCAGGACCATAAACGCTATCGCCTCGGGGATATTCCTGTGCCCGAGGACATAGATGATAGCGGCAACGGGGCTGGAAAGGTAGTTATAAAAATTGCCCAAAAATCCTCCGCCGCCGCCTGTGTTCCAGGAATAAAGCAGACTGTCACCCCGGGTTACTCTCTCGTAAAGCTCAGCAAAAAGAGGCCCGTACTGGTGGTACAGATCCATGCGCAGTATGGTCGTGTCTCCAAAGGGGAACATATCAAAGGCAAAAAAGACAAAAAACATTATAGACGCAGTGGCTAAAAATGCAAACGCGACACAATGATTGCGATCTTTTTTGTACCAATTCAAAAATGACTTTTTACCCATACTTATAACCAAAAGCCCGAAATATCGGGCTCTGTTCTCCCTTTAATTTTTTGCAAAATAATGCAGATCGTCAGGACAGCTCGTCGTATTTATCCGACGCATCCTTGAGTTTGTCGTTAAAGCTCTTTACTGTCTTTTCTATCTCTTCGTCCTCGTCGTAGTATTCGTATTCTTCGTCATCGTCTTCTACTGCTTCTTGTTCTTCCTTTATTTTGTCAAGTATCTTTTGGCGCTTATTCATTCTGATCCTGTAATAAACAAACGACAATACAAGCAGAGCAACATCAATAGCCACCATTCTTCTCAGCTCAAACATCGGAAGAGTGCCCCAGGAAACTGTTCTTATCACAGAGTTGAAGTAATAAACAAAGAATGATGTAAAAAGGGAGAGCCAAAGGGAACCGTCGCCCCGTCTTAAAAGACCCAGCGCCAAGGCGAGGATAAAGCCGTGCACAAAATAGAGCACTATTACCTTTATCATAAATTCGGTAAATCCGGCTTTTCCCACGGTTGAGAACAAAAGAGGATAGACCGCATAGAAAATAGCGAACATTAAAGCCTGAATGAAGTTCACCGCAGCGAATGGCAAAACACTTCTGCCCGTTCTTGTGATAAGGCCGCGGAAAACCGCCTCATACTCAAAGGCCAGCAAAGCGCAAATCATGAAGCATATTAACATCACAAAGATATAGGTTTTTGCGTTGTGCTCACTTAGCTTGTACCCGTAGGCGTAGATGCCGAAGTTAACTTTATTGCCGGTGATCTTAAGGCTGATAAGGTCAAACATATAACCGGTGAAAATGGAAATAGTCGCTGTAACTATGGCAATAAGGAAGGATTTGCGGATCTTAGGCAGAGGAGCGCTGAGACCTATTCGCCTGTTCGATACGCCCCTGAGCCTGAGCAGGGCAAAGAACAAAACTATGCCCACCACAGCGCCAATGGCATTTTTTGTATCAGGTCTGTCGTTGGGAACTATCAGTAACGCGTTTTCAAGTATCCTTATTACCGTGAACAAAATAAAAATGTTGAACATTCTCAATACTCTGGAGGCTATCGGATTTTCTCTTTCTGTCATAATTACATCTCCTTAAAATTATTATTGTTTCTGCGTCAGGAATTATCGGTCAAAAAGCAATAAATCTGCTCATCATCTTGCAGCCCTCATCCACAAAGTTGCCGGTTTTTGCAGCGGAGGACTCATTTATGCTTTCAACTCCGTTATCGGCTGACTTTGATTTGCGGAATATCATATAGGGCACGGGGTCTGACGCGTGGGTCATTGTGACGATGGGCGTGGGGTGATCCGGCAGAATCATGACCTTGTAATCATCAAGCGTGTTCAGGTAGTCAAGCAATATGGGCAGCACCCGTTCATCGATCATTTCAATGGAGCGTACTTTGTTCTCCGGCTCATTGCGGTGCCCGCATTCGTCCGGGGCTTCAAAGTGCAGGTAGACAAGATCTTTGCCCTTTCGCAGCTCCTCAACGGCGGCCTCTGCCTTGCCCTCAAAATTCGTGTCGATATAGCCTGTGGCGCCCTCCACATCCGGCACGCCCATACCGGCGCAGATGCCGATGCCCTTGAGCAGATCAACGGCCGAGATAATGCTGCCCTTAAGTCCGTAAGTCTCCTCAAATGAGGGCAGCGAGGGGCAGGTGCCCTCTCCCCAAAGCCAGATCGAGTTTGCCGGGAGCTTGCCCTGAGCCACCCTCCGCTTGTTGACAGGGTGATCCTTGAGCAGCTCGTAGCTCTCACGCATCATTTTGACCAGCTTTGCGGCGTTTGGAGCCGTGGAGATATATTCGCCCACAACTCTGCCGGAAATATCGTGGGGCGGAGTCATTTTGCCGATATCCAGCGTACCGTTCTCCCAGATCAGGCAATGTCTGTAGCTTACGCCGCTGTAAAAGCTGAATTCCTCCGAGCCGAAATGCTCCTGCACTGTTTTGATGATCTCCGCCGCCTCCGCTGTGGAGATATCTCCGGCGGAATAGTCCTTCATCACTTTTTTGTCATAATCAGCCTCATCGCTCAGGCAGACAAGGTTACAGCGCAGGGCGATCTCCTTTTCCGTCATCTTCACCCCGATGCTTACAGCCTCAAGGGGCGAACGTCCTGTGTAAAATTTCCTCGGGTCATAACCCAGCACGCTCAGGTTAGCGATATCGCTGCCGGGCTTGAGCCCGTCTGGCACGGTTTTCACCATACCGGCCTCTCCATGCCGGGCCAAATAGTCAAAATTCGGCTTTTTGGCAACCATCATTGGCGTTTTATTGCCCAATGCCGGCACGGGATAATCCGCCATACCGTCATAAAGCACAACAACATATTTCACTAAAGTCACCTCTTCTAAAAAAACAATGCACCAATTTATAATCGTTAATTATTATACTATATTATAAGTGAAACTTCAAGAATTTTTTACCTTTACAATAGCGAAAATATAATGTAAAATTGTTGTATAATAAACAAAATTTTTAAGAACGGAGCTTTTCTATGAAAGCAAGCGAAAACAGACATTTTCGTTACCTTGAGCTGGACAAGGTTCTTACCATGCTGGCTGAATACACCGCCTGTGATGATGCCCGCCTTGCCGCGGAGAGCATTATGCCCGAGCCAAACCTGGATCTTGCCCGGGCGCTTATGAACGAAACAAGGGACGCCCATATGCTCCTTGCCCGTTTCGGCGGCCCCTCTTTTGGCGGCCTTCGCAACGTCAACAACGCCCTGAGCCGCGCCGACGCCGGGAGCGTGCTGACCATGCGCGAGCTGTTGGACATAGCCTGCGTGCTGAAAAGCATCCGCGGCCTTGTTCAGTGGCGCGGCACCAACGCCGGAGTGGAAAGCGTTCTGGACAATTATTTTTCCGCTCTTGTGCCAAACAAATTCCTTGAGGACGCCATAGGCTCAGCCATAATCTCCGAGGAGGAGATCTCCGACAACGCATCCTCCGCCCTCTATGAGATAAGGCGAAAGATACGCATACAGGAATCCCGGGTCAGAGAACAGCTTGAAAAACTCACCCATTCCTCACACTATTCAAAATATTTGCAGGAAAATATAGTGACCATGCGCAACGGCAGGTATGTTGTGCCTGTCAAGAACGAATACCGATCCGAGGTGCCCGGCCTTGTGCACGACACCTCATCCAGCGGCGCCACAGTGTTCATCGAACCCATGGCGGTGGTGGAATCCAACAACGAGATAAAGGTTCTCCACGGCAAGGAGGACGAGGAGATCGAACGCATTCTGGCGGAGCTCTCCGCCACGGCAGGCAGCTTTGCGGAAAGCATAAAATCCAGCTACGCCTGCGCCGTGGAGCTGAACCTCATCTTTGCCAAGGCTCAGCTTGCATACAGCATGAACGCCTCCGTGCCGGAGCTCAACGACAAAGGCATAATAAACTTCCGCATGGCGCGGCATCCTCTTATCGAGAAAAAGAAAGTCGTCCCTGTGGATATCCGGTTAGGTGAGGATTTTGACACCCTTGTCATAACCGGTCCCAACACCGGCGGCAAAACCGTTTCGATCAAAACGCTGGGTCTGCTTACTCTCATGGCCATGTGCGGCCTCATGCTCCCTGTGGGCGACAGGAGCGTTGTTTCGGTTTTTGACGACGTGCTGGCAGACATCGGGGACGAGCAGTCCATCGAGCAATCCCTCTCCACCTTCTCGTCACATATGGTAAATATCGTTGACATCATCGCCACAGCGGATGAAAAAAGCCTTGTGCTTATTGACGAGCTGGGCGCCGGTACAGATCCTGTGGAGGGCGCGGCTCTGGCCATTTCCGTGCTGGAGGCCATCCACGCAAAAGGGGCAAAGATCGCCGCCACCACCCACTACGCCGAGCTCAAGGAATACGCCCTGCAAACCTACCGGGTAGAAAACGCCTGCTGTGAATTTGATGTCAGCACCCTGCGCCCCACTTACCGGCTCCTGATTGGCGTTCCCGGGCGGTCAAACGCCTTTGCCATCTCCGAAAGGCTGGGCATGAGCAAGGATATAGTAGACAGGGCAAGGGAGCTTGTGAGCAACGAAAACACCCGGTTTGAGGACGTGGTGGACAAGCTGGAGCAGAGCCGTCTTGATATGGAAAGGGAACGTCAGACAGCGTATGAACTGAAAACGCAGGCTGAAGATATACTCAACCAGAACAAAAAAATGCGCGAGGAGATCGCCGCGCTTCGTGAGGCCGAAGTGGAGAAGGCGAAATCTCAGGCGCTGAAGATAACCGAACAGGCAAGGCGTGAGGCTTACGCCTTGCTAAACGAGCTTGAAAAGCTCAAGCGTGAAAAAGACAAAACCGACAACATGGCGGAGCTTGCCCGCCGCGCGAGAGCCACTGTGAAGCGTTCGATGGAAAATATCGACTCCGTCTCCGACCCCGTCGTGGCTCTTTCATACGATGACGACTACACACTGCCCCGTGATCTTAAAATCGGGGACAGGGTCATTGTCACCGATCTGGGCAAGGAGGCCACCGTCCTCTCTCTGCCGGACAAAAAAGAGAACGTGGAAATACAGGTGGGCGCAATGCGCACAAGGGTGGCCTTGACCAGCCTGCGGCTCATTGAAAACGACCCGGCAAAGGAGAAAAAGATCTCCGGCTCAAGGCAGGTCAGCAGCGGTTTTGAACACAAGCTTGGCCTTGCGGCAGAGACAAGGCTGGATCTCCGGGGCATGACCGTTGACGATTGCCTTATCGAGCTGGACAGGTTCATCGACTCCTCACTGCGCACAGGCCTGCATGAATTTACCATCGTCCACGGCAAGGGCACGGGAGCTTTGAGAAGCGCAGTGCAGAAATATCTCCGCTCCAGCCCCTATGTAAAAAGCTTCCGCCTGGGTGTTTACGGCGAGGGCGAAAGCGGCGTGACGATAGTGGAGTTGAAGTAAAAAGCAGCGAAGCCGTGCTCCCCTGTATAAATAGTACAATGTAGGGCATGACCGCCCGAAGTGCAAGCTTTATTAAATGAATTGCGCCGACGGCGCATGAATTGGCTTCGCCCTTACCCATTATAATTAGGAACGCCGAGGGCGGCGTTTCCTACGACCGAAAACAGAAAATATTGCCTATCCTTTATAAAAATATGTTTATATTAGGGGAGGGCTTCCACGCCCTCCCTCAAAATACAAAAAAATCGGAACTGTCATACGGCAGCTCCGATTTTTATTTATTCATTTCAGGTGTCAGGACTAAAAAAACAGCCGCCCTATTGGACGACTGAATTTTATGTGTCGGCATCGACCTATCTTCCCAGGCAGCTTCCCGCCAAGTATTTTCGGCATAAATGAGCTTAACTACCGTGTTCGGGATGGGAACGGGTGGACCCTCATCATCATAAACACCGACTGTGAAACGACATCTGAGAGGTGTCGTTCCTTTAAGTGTTTGCTATTATAGCACGGCGATTTACAAAAAGCAAGAGTTTTTTTGAAATTTTTTTAAAAATTTTTGATAAACCCCCTTTATCTTTTTTTGAAATAAAAGTATAATGTAAATGTACTATTTTAATAATTCATCGGGGTGTGTTTTTATGGAAGTCAACAAGGTGAAAATCAACATAAAGGGCATTGATTACATTATCACCACAGAGGATGATGTTGATTACGCAACAGCTCTGGGTGAAGAGCTCGACAAAAAGATAAACGAGATCATGAACAGCAACTCCCATCTGTCTGTCACTCAGGCGGCCGTACTCAGCGCGCTGGAGTTCCTTGATATGGCAAAGAAGTCCGAGGCCAGCGCGGACAACCTGCGTTCTCAGATACAGGACTATCTTGAGGACTCCGCCAGAGCCAGGACGGACGCTGAGATATCCCGCCGGGAGGCCGAGCGTCTGGGCAAGGAGCTTTCCGCCCTGCGCGCCCGCGAGAACGGAGCAAAATAATGCAAACTTCAAAGCCGGAGATACTTGCGCCCGTGGGCAGCCCGGAGTCCCTTGCCGCGGCGGTGCGCTGCGGAGCTGACGCCGTCTACCTGGGCGGCAAAACCCTCAACGCCCGGAGGGGCGCCGGAAATTTTGATAACGACGAACTTGCCCTTGCGGTGGAATATTGCCACAGCAGGGGCGTTAGGTTATACCTGACCCTGAACACCCTTGTGGGGGATAAAGAGATGGGCTCCGCCCTGGATATGCTGGAAACCGCCTGCAAAATCGGGGTGGACGCCATTATTATTCAGGATCTCGGGCTTATCAGACTTGCCCGTAAATACGCCCCGGAGATGCCGCTCCACGCCTCCACACAGATGTCCGTACAGGGCTTGGAGGGTATGGAGTTGCTCAAAGAGCTGGGCTTTACACGGGTGGTGCTGCCAAGGGAGATTTCAAAAAAACAACTTGAAAAGATCGTCAAACAAACGGAGCTGGAAACAGAGGCCTTTGTCCACGGCGCGCTGTGTATGTGCGTCTCCGGGCAATGCTATATGAGCGCTGTCTTAGGCTCACGGAGCGGCAATCGCGGGCTTTGCGCCCAACCCTGCCGCCTGCCCTTTGCCGTTGAGAACGGCACAGGCTTTGATCTGAGCCTTAAAGACCTTTCCCTTTTGGAGCACTTGAAAAACGAACCATACAATAAAGTGACCTCTTTCAAGATCGAGGGCAGGATGAAGCGCCCGGAATATGTGGCGGCGGCGGTGACCGCCTGCCGCGCCGCGCGGGACGGAGAAGTACCGGAGGCCTTGCTCTCCGACCTGCAATCCGTGTTCTCAAGGACAGGCTTCACCGACGGGTACTATACCCGCGAGCTTGGCAGGTCCATGTTCGGCACCCGGCGCAAGGAGGACGTTACCGCCGCCGCGCCTGTGCTTTCAAGGCTTGCCG
>CAMOTT010000036.1 GCA_946626015.1 uncultured Clostridia bacterium
CCACGTTGCCCTTGCCGTACATGCCCACGGTGAGCATATCGATGTCGTTAAAGCAGCCGTATCCGGAGCTGTTGAAATGATCCATCTGCTGGCGGATGATATCCGCGGTGGACTCAAAGTTGTCAAAAATATCGCCTGTGGAGCGGAACATATGAACACCAATGGAATGCATCCATTCCCAAGGCTCAAAGTTGCCCCAGTTGCAGGCGGAGAAGAGGATATCCCTGCCCGTTGAGCGCAGAGCCATGGACATGGTCAGGTACCTTTGCTTACAGTCGGCTTTTGCGGGGAAATAACAAAAATCGTATTTGAGGAAATCAACGCCCCAATCCGCAAAGGTTTTTGCATCCTGATACTCATGGTCAAAGGAACCGGGATAACCGGCGCAGGTGCGTGTGCCGGCGCAGGAATACATACCGAACTTAAGACCCTTTGCGTGGACGTAATCGGCAACGTATTTCATGCCGTGGGGGAACTTTACGGGATCCGCCACAAGGCAGCCGTTTTCGTCCCTTTCTTTAAGAGACCAGCAGTCGTCAATAACAACATACTCATACCCTGCCTCAAGATAACCCTCGCTGACCATAACGTCAGCTGTCTCAAGTATCATTTTCTCGCTTATATTTTCACCGAAGGTGTTCCATGTGTTAAAGCCCATAGGCGGTCGCTGAGCAAGCATAACAAATCTCCTCACACACGTTCTTATTCTTCTATATTATAACAGATTTATATTTTTAATTCAAGGGTTTGCGGAGATAATCATATGGCGATATAAATACTTTCTAAAAGCTCTTGACAAGTGACCAATCGTTCACTATAATCTAAGCGAATAGCCGTTTACCCTGTTTTTACAGGGCTTAAAGGGCTGAATATTTGAAGGGAAGATCAAAAATGAATTCACTCAACGTAATCCAGACCCTTGCAAAAATCGGAAAAATAATCAGCCGGATCATTTATATCCTTTGCTGTGTGGGGTTCTGGGCAAGCCTTGTTTCTGTTATCATATACGCCTTAGCCGGTGAGGGCGCCCTGAAGATCGGCGGCACCTCGATCCTCGGCCCCATCCAAAGCAAAGCGGACTTAAGCGCCCTCGCTCTTTGCGGCCACATAGCCGGTTCTGCTGTGATCTGCGCTGCTGAGGCTTTTGTTGCCCGGCGCGCCACAAAATATTTTGAAAACGAGCTTAAGGACGGCACACCTTTTACATATGACGGTTCAAAGGAGCTTTTAAAGCTGGGCATCACAACTATAGTTTTACCCATTTGCGCCGTAATAATCTGCTCAATAGGTTTTTCAATAGCCGGGCACATCAACCCTGAGCTTACAAAGCCTGAATGGATCGAAAATACCACCTCCACCGGCATGGGCATTGCAATGATACTCATTTCCCTGCTGTGCCGATACGGTTCTGAACTGGCCGATTCAGGCAGGCTTGAAGCCCCTGCGGCAAATCAGGGCGAAGAAGGTAAAACGGTATGATGTCAAAACGTATCTGCGCTGTTGTGTGTGCAGCAGCTCTTGTCTTGTGCCTTGCGGGCTGCGGGGGACGCGCCTCCCACTACCGCGCGGTAGGCTGCGTGCATACAAACACCGACTCAAACGCCGCTTTAAGCTTTTTTGAGTTTGAGGGTACAATGGTATATAAACTCAAGCTCAAGGACAAAAGCGAAGGCGATATAAAATACACCGCCGAGCTTGAAAGCGGGAACGTGACCGTCTCCTACGAATACGTCGGAACGGAGGCGGAGCTTTTCAGGCTGACCTCCGGAGAAAAGCTCGATTCATCAGGCGGTTACATTGAAAAAGGCACCGTTTATATAATTATAAAAACAGAAGGAAAATGCACCAACGGCAGTTTTAAATTCAGCATAAATTAACAGCGGAGGAAAAAATGGCAAGCGATACCAAAGAAAGGATCATGACAGCCGCGCTCAAGCTTTTTTCCGAAAAAGGTTACAACGGCACAAACGTCCGGGATCTGTCCAATGAGTTGGGGTTTGTGAAATCCGCGCTGTACAAGCACTACGAAAGCAAAGAGGCCGTCTGGAAAGCTCTGCTTGACAATATGGAAGCCTATTATTCAGAGCACTTCGGTTCGGGGAAAAATCCGCCTTCCCTGCCGGAAAGCACAGACGAGCTTTTAAAAATGACAATGGCTCTGGTCAAATTCACCGTAAACGACGAAAAGATCAGAATGATGCGCCGGATACTGACCACGGAGCAGTTCAGGGATAAACGGGTCTCCGACTTTGCCACCAAACACTTCCTCACCGAAACACAGCGGATGTTCCGCCGTATTTTTTTCGGGATGGCGGAAAAGGGTCTGCTTAAAAAAGACGACCCGGATATAATGGCCTTTGAGTACACCGCTCCCATAACAGTGCTGATACACCTCTGCGACAGGGAGCCGGAAAAGATCCCGGAGGCTTTGGCGCAGATCGAAAGCTTTTGCAAACACTTTATTAAAATTTACAATAATAATTAGCCGGAGGTTTTTATGCTTAAAATAGAAAATTTGACAAAACAGTACGGCAGCAAAAAAGCAGTGGACGATCTTTCCCTGCACATCAGACCCGGAGAGATCTACGGCTTTATCGGCCACAACGGAGCCGGAAAGACCACGACTTTAAAATGCATCGTGGGCATATTGAGCTTTGAAGCCGGAGAGATCCATATTGATGGGAACTCCATCAAAACCGAGCCTTTGAAATGCAAAAGGGAGCTCGCCTATATCCCCGACAACCCGGATATATACGAATTTATGAGCGGAATAAAATATCTGAATTTTGTGGCGGATATCTTCGAGATACCGGAAAACGAGAGACAAGAGAAGATCCGCAAGTACGGGGATATGTTCGAGCTCACCAAGGATCTGGCTCAGCCGGTCTCCTCTTATTCCCACGGCATGAAGCAAAAGCTCGCCATTATTTCCGCATGGATGCACTCCCCAAAGCTCATCATCATGGACGAACCCTTTGTGGGTCTTGACCCAAAAGCCTCACATCTGCTCAAAGAAATGATGCATGAGCACTGCAAAAAAGGGAACGCCATCTTCTTCTCCACCCACGTGCTGGAGGTTGCTGAAAAGCTCTGCGACAAGGTGGCAATAATCAAACAGGGCAGGCTTATAAAATCCGGAACAATGGAGGATGTCAAGGGCGACGACAGCCTTGAGGATGTATTCCTGGAACTGGAGGCGGAATGAAATGCTTAGGCTTCTGATAAAGAAACAGCTGGCGGAGGTTTTCCGCAACTATTTCTATAACCCGAAGAAAAATGAAATGCGCTCCAAGGGCGCCATCGTTTGCTGGTTTGTGTTTTTTGTCCTGCTGATGGCAGGTGTGCTGGGTGGTATGTTCACCGGTCTTGCGGTTATGTTGTGCAAGCCCCTTGCCGACGCAAACACCGGTTGGCTTTACTTTGACATAATGTCGGGGATCGCCATACTCCTCGGCGCCTTCGGCAGCGTGTTCAACACCTTTTCCGGGCTGTATCTCTCAAAGGACAACGACCTGTTGCTTTCCCTGCCCATCCCTGTCAAGTATATAATCACCTCCCGTCTTCTCAACGTCTACCTTATGGGCGCAATGTACTCCGCAACAATTATACTGCCCATGCTTATCGTCTACTGGGTGAAAACAGGGCTGAGCTTTTCAAAAGCGGTCTGCGGGATCGTGCTTTTTGTCATCATAACAATGATAGTGATGATCCTTTCCTGCGTTCTCGGCTGGGTGGTGGCAAAAATCAGCCAAAAACTCAAAAACAAGAGCTTTATCACCGTACTTGCCGCCCTTGTATTTATCGCCGCTTACTATTTCTTCTACTTTAAGGCTCAAACCTTGCTGCAAAATCTGGTAATGAACGCCCAGCTTTACGGCGACAAGGTAAAGGGCTCCGCCTACTGGCTCTATCTTTTCGGACGCACCGGCGAGGGTGATTTCGCCGCCGCTGCCATATTTTCAGCCGTTATTGCGGCACTGCTCATATTGGTCTGGCTCATCCTCTCGCGCAGCTTTTTGTCCATCACCACCTCAAGCGGTAAGGTCGAAAAGATCAAATACGTTGAAAAAGACGTCAAAAGGAAAGGTGCCTTTACGGCCCTGCTGGCAAAAGAGTTCGCAAAATTTACCTCAAGCCCGAACTATATGCTCAACTGCGGTCTGGGCATACTGATGATACCGGTTTGCGGCGTTTTGCTGCTTGTCAAAGGCAGCGCCCTGCTGCCTTTACTGGACAGCGTGTTCGGTGAAAGATCGGGCTGTACCGGCGTACTGATCTGCTCAGCGCTCTGCGCCATGTCGTCAATCAACGATATCGCGGCACCCTCCGTCTCACTTGAGGGCAAAAGCCTTTGGATAGCAAAGGTTCTCCCTGTCACCCCGAAAAGCGTTTTGCGGGCAAAGCTTTCGATGCACCTTATTCTCACTCTTATTCCCATGCTTTTTGCCGTCATCTGCGGCGCGGTAGTAGTCAACGCTTCTTTGGCTGAGAAGCTGCTCATGTGTGCCGTGGCGCTGCTGTTCACGCTCTTTTCCTCTGCCGGCGCTCTCGCCGCGGGGGTCAAAATGCCTAACCTGAACTGGACAAACGAAATTGTGCCCATAAAGCAGGGCGGCGCCGTCATAACGGCGATGTTCGGCGGCTGGCTTGTCGTTGCGGCTTTCGCCGGACTTTATATGCTCGTTGGTTACAAGCTTGGCGCAGTACCCTACCTTGGCATCTGGGCGGTGCTGTTCGCCGCCGGGTTCGTGCTGCTGCTCCGCTGGCTGGACACCAAGGGCAGCCGGGCTTTTGCGGAGCTTTGATATCCAAAACGGTATGCCTGCTAACTATAATACGCACAATTTAAGCCCCCGGAGCTTTCATAAACTCCGAGGGCTTCGATTTTAATTCTATTATTTTACTCGTATTTTACTCGACCTTTGCTCTTCTCAACGCAAGGCTGAGTGGCACGCAAATGACTACCGACGCCACTATTTCCAAAGCGGCATTAAGGGTAAATGCCATTATAATGTACTTGAAAAACCCGCCGAAATTCACTGAGGATATGCCCAGCTGCTCACCGTACTTGCTTCCGTAGAACAGGTAGATACCGCCCATTACAAGCACAGTGTTGGACACAGTGGCTATCACCGCGGAAATACCTGCAGCAAGGCCTTTGTTAGAAAGCTTTTTGACAAGGGCGGAACAGACCGAGCCTGCCAGCAAACCGACAATGATACGTGGCACAACAGCTATCAGAGGGTTCTTGAAGATTATACCCTCCAAAGGGCTGGGCGGCAAAAATACCGCCTTGATGAGACAGGTCACTCCCCACACTCCGCCAAGGAATGCTCCGCCTTTTGTTCCCAGCATAATGCCGCCTAAAATGACGGGAATATGCAGCAAGGTGATACTCAGCGCGCCGTAGCTGATGTATCCGATGTAGGGAACGAAGGTCATGACAATGATGATCGCCGAGAGCAACGACAGCTCCACCGCAACAAGAAGCTTCTTGTCCGGCATTGACTTTTTCTTTGACATAACAAACTCCTTTTGAAGGCATAAGCCTTCGTTTTATTCAAACCTGCTGCCGCTTCCGCCAAGGCAAACACCCCAGCCTCAAGCCGCGCTGATAGGTATTCGCCCCCGGGAATGTGACGCAAGGGTTTGTCAAAATCATCAACTGTTTCTTTCGTATATTATTTTTAATCCTTCAAGCAGTAATTCGCCGTTATAAATAACGTCGTGCCTGCACTGTTTTACTATTCCTTTTGCAAAGCCGCCTGTGGCGACTATTGATTTTACCGGCGTGTCAAGCTCATCGTTTATCCTGTCGCACATACCGTCTATCATTGCCGCGGCGCCGTAAACTGTGCCGGAGGTCATGCTGTCTATGGTATTTTTGCCCACCACCCGGCGCGGTGTGTCAAGGCTTATGCTTTGCAGCTGTGAGGTCCTTGATGACAGAGCCTCCAGAGATATGCCTATGCCTGCGGAGATGGTACAGCCGCAGAAGGCGCCCTTGCTGTCTATGACGCTTATTTTTGTAGCTGTACCCAGATCCACTACAAGGCAGGGCAGGGGATATTTCGCCGCAGCGGCCACCGCTCCCGCTATAAGATCGGAGCCCACCTGGGCGGGATTATCCGTCAGAATATTCAGCCCGGTCTTGATGCCGGGGGCAATTATCAAAGCCCTGACCCCGGAAACTTTCTCGATAGCCAGAGATATGGCTGAGGTCAGCTCGGGCACAACGGAGCTTATCACCGCCGCCGAAAAATCCCGGCCGTTTTTATTGTAAAGTCTGAATATATTCAAAAGCTCCACAGCGTACTGGTCGGCGGTCCGGGATCTGTCCGTTGCCAACCGGGAAACAAAGGCAAGCTCCTCCCCCTCATAAGCGCCTATGGAGATGTTGGTGTTGCCCACGTCAAGGGTCAGTATCATAAGATCATACCTTTCGGAAAAGGATCAAAAGTCTCAGGCACTCCGCCTGTCCGCCATTATTATACAACTTAAACAAAAAAATTGCAATGAATAAATTCGCAAACCGGTATTGCTCGCTGTTAGAGTTTTATATAAACTGCTTTAGTTGTAATTTTGTTCCGGGAATGATATAATAAAATCAACCCAATTCCAGCACGAAATTAGGTGATAAATTGAAAAATTACCTGAAAAGAAGGTTTTGGTTTATTCTTGCGGTCACGGCGATGGTTATCTGCGCCGTTTTTTGCCTTACCGTATCTTTCCGGCTTTTTGAAAAAAATACGGACATTGCAGACCTTTTCAGCGTCAGTATAAGATCGGGCAACAATACGCAAAGCCTGAAAGCATGGTCCGCGGACAAGGAAAACTACTATGTTTTTCTGCCCTCATATACTGAGCTTGATTCGGTCTCCCTGGCGCCCTCCGGATCGGTCAAATTCAGCTTTAACGGCCGCGAGATCCTTGAGGATACCGCCCCCGGCGGCATTGAACCGGAGGTCGCTTACAATATTTCCCTGAGCAATAAGGCTTTTGAAAAATCGGCAACGCTCACGTTCTTGAAATCAGCCAACGTGGCGGCTGTGTATATCGACACTGTCTCCGGCAATACGGAGTACATCGACAAAGACAAGCTCAACACCGAAAACGCCGGAATTTCAGTCGTGAACAAGGACGGCAAAACCGAATACTCCGGGGATTTTACTGACGAGATAAACTCCAGAGGCAACTTAACATTCGGCCTTGAGAAAAAATCATATATCCTCTCTTTATCCGATCCGGCTTCGCTTTTGGGGATGGGCGCTTCCGACAAATGGATACTGCTTGCCAACGGATTTGACGAAAGCAACCTGCGCAACAAGCTGGTGCTTGATTTTGCGAAGAAATCAAGCCCTTACTGGTCCCCCTCGGGTGAATACGCGGAGCTCTACCTGAACGGCAGGTACAACGGGCTGTATCTTGTTTGCGAGAAAATAGGCATTGCCGAAAACAAGCTCGATCTCGGAAAGGACTCCTTTATATTTGAGATAAACCTCAAAAACCACATGACCAAAAAAGACATCTTCTTTGTTACCGACGCCGGCAGAGCCGTACGGCTCAATGACTCCGGTAAAATCAATTTAAGCAGAAAAAACTGCCTTTCAATAATCCAGCGTACAGAGGACGCGGTATTGGGCAAAAGCGATTTTTCCGAAGGGGAAAACCAGTACGAATTTATAGACCTCGACTCCTTTGCGGAAAGGTACTTTATAGACGAATTTTTTATGAACAACGATGGCGACCTGAACAGCAGTTACTATTATTTCAACAGCGCCACAAACAAGGTTTACGCCGGCCCTGTATGGGATTACGATCTGTGCTTGGGAAGCATCGTGGGAACAATGACCATTGATGTGAATTTTCCGGGCCATATAACCGCAAGAGATCACAGGCCGTATTATTCCGCTTTATATAATGATAAAACCTTTTTTGATCGTGTCACGGAGCTTTACCGGCAGAAATATCTGCCCCTTATTTCCTCATATCTGCTGCCCGATCTGAAAGAACAAGCCGAAAAGATCGAACAGGCCTCTGAACTCAATTCCCTGCGCTGGAGAGAACTTTTTGACAAAAATCTGGACAGCGCCGGCCGCAGCACAGAATACCTGACAAGATTTATCAACAATCGTACAAAGTTCTTGAAAACGGAATGGATCGAGGGCGTAACCTCCTGTTCTGTATGGGTTTACGACTATCCGCAAGGTTACAGGGTGTTCAAAGCCCATTATTACGTAACGCAAGGCGATCTGATTTCAACGCTCCCGACTCCCCGTGAGCTGGGGCTCTCCTCAAGCGACGTCTGGTATCTCAACGGCACCGATGAAACGCTGGCTCCCGACACATCAATAGAGGATCAGATCGATCTTTCCCCCATACCGGCAAGCTCCCCCGTGATCGTCGAGCGCAGCAGCTGGAAAGAGAGACCTATGGTGACGATCAAGAGGATGCTTTACGAAAATTGTGAAATTTTTGCAACAATCTTTTTCTTAGCTCTTTCGCTGTCGGCAATGATATTGGCGGAAGTCCGCAAAAGAAAACGCGGGAGGTGACGCAATTGGATATTCATAACCCCGACCTTTTTCGCCACGAGCAAAAATATATCATTTCAGACCTCCTGTACGAGGAGCTGAAGATCAGGCTTTCCCGGCTTATGAGCGTTGACGCCCACGCCAATGAAAACGGCTGTTATCATATAAGCAGTCTTTACTTTGACGACCACGACAACAGCTGCTATTACGATAACGAAAACGGGAACGAGCCGAGGGAAAAATTCCGGATCAGGGCTTACAATAACTCCGGGGACTATCTGATTCTTGAGTACAAGCGCAAACAAAACGGGTTGACCCTTAAACAAACCTGCCCCATCACAAACGAACAGCTTTATATGCTGACGGACGGGCGATATATCCCGGATTTTTCACACCAGCCTCCCCTGCTGCAAAGGCTGACCCTGCAAATGCAGCTATCCGGGCTTCATCCGGTGATTGTCGCCGACTACGACAGGGTGCCTTTCATTTACAGGAACGGAAACGTCCGTGTGACCTTTGACAACAATATATCGTCCTGCCCGGATATCGAGAGCTTTTTAAACCCCGCAAAACCGAAAAAACCAATACTGCCTTTAGGTCAATATCTTATGGAGGTAAAATACAGCGACTTTCTGCCTGACGAGATCTATCACACCCTACAAACAGAGGATCTCCTGCGCACGGCTTTTTCAAAATATTATCTCTGCCGCAGATATTCCGAATACAACATATAATTATTGAGGTGTTATTATGATAAAATTTGAAGAAATTTTCAAGCAATCCTTCCTTGATGGATATGAGGCCGTTGGAACACGAGAGATCCTTGTGGCTCTTGGTATCAGCTGCCTGTTTGCCGCCTACATTTTCACGTTCTACCGCATGGTTACAAAAAAGACCTTTTATTCAAAGACGTTCAACATTTCCCTTGCCGGGATAACGGTGATAACCGCCGCGGTGATACTTACCATACAGTCCAGCATAGTGGTTTCCCTCGGCATGGTAGGCGCCCTTTCGATAGTGCGCTTCCGCACGGCGGTCAAGGAGCCCCTCGATCTGATGTTCATGTTCTGGGCCATAAGCTCCGGGATAATCTGCGGCGCCGGTGTGGCTCAGATCGGCGTTGTGCTGGCGCTTATATTGACTATTATTATATTGCTCCTTGACAAGCTGCCCCAGGCAAGGGTGCCCATGCTGCTCATTGTGAACTCAAATGCGTCCGGTATTGAGTCTAAAGTGATGGAGACAGTGAAAAAATATTCAGCCGACCCAAAGGTGAAATCCCGCAACATGACCCCGGACTCGCTGGATCTGGTTTTCGAGCTCCGCACAAACAGCGGAGAGCAGCTGGTAAAGTCCGTTATGGAGCTGGATGGCGTTACATACGCCTCTCTCATCTCCCACAACGGCGAACTGACATATTAAAAATATCCTTTAAAAAAATTTTTTAAAATTTTAAAAAAGTGTTGACAAATTATACCAAGCGTGATATTATCTTGGCAGTCAACAGATTGTTGACGCCTGAAAATTTGAACTCTTCTTAACAGTTTTCTCATATATCCCCCTTTTTTTAGGTTCCCCCCTAAAAAGCAAAAAACCTCCCGTCAGGGGGGTTTTTTGCTTTATTCTTTTGATTTTATAAGAAATTTTTTGTTGTCGTGTTTTGACGGTTTTTGTTTTTTTGGCGCAGTTCAGTCAACCAAGCTCTGTTTTCGGCAACAAAATTCCTTTGATGCGCTCTTGATTTTACGCAAAAATTTATACTATTTGTATATTTTTTCTCATTCAAAAATATGTACAAGCTACAAAAATCAAGCTGCCGTTTCTTGCAGTAAACGGACGGAAAAGCTCATCAAAAACGGTTCCTTTATCTTTGGTTATTTTATGTTTCTTTAATAATTTAAAAATTTTTAAAAATTTTTATAAAAAAGTATTGACAAAACAGGTTATGTACTCTATAATACTGAATTATGCAATTTATAATGGCTATTTGTCCGCTATTGATAATTGTCAAGGAATATTTTGTGACACTTTTAACGCAAATATCCCTTGCTTTTAGGTCAATTTGCACTAAAAATCCCGGCGGTATTTTTAGTTAAAAGCGGCAAACAGAGTCGGATGAATAAAAAGAACGGAGTGATTGGCCAATGCTTAATGTTGTTCCCGTAGAGCACGGCAAGCTGACTCGCATGAGTTTCGGAAAAATCAATGAGGTCATGGACATGCCCAACCTGATTGAGGTTCAGAAGGACTCATACCAATGGTTTCTGGATGTCGGTCTGAGAGAGGTTTTCAGAGACATTGCGGAGATCAAGGACTACACCGGTAACTGGGTGCTTACATTTGTGGATTATTATCTGGACGACAAGCCCAAATATTCTGTCCGCGAATGTAAAGAGCGCGACGCTACTTACGCCGCCCCAATGAGAGTTACCGCGCGTCTCCTTAACAAAGAGAGCGGAGTTGTCAAAGAGAGCGACATATTTATGGGCGATTTCCCCATAATGACTGACAGTGGCACATTTATCATCAACGGCGCCGAGCGAGTAATAGTCTCCCAGCTCGTCCGCTCACCCGGCGTATATTTTGACAGAAACTTTGACAAGACCGGTTTTCCCCTCTATTCCGGCACCATCAACCCCAACAGGGGCGCCTGGCTTGAGTATGAGACCGACGTTAACGATGTCTTTTATGTCCGCATAGACAAAAACAGAAAAATTCCCGTCACCACATTCATCAAGGCGTTAGGCCTTGGCACCGACGCCGAGATAAACGAATTCTTCGGCGAGGACACAAGAATAACGGCGACCCTTGAAAAAGATGAGACAAAGAACTCCGAAGAGGCTCTCATCGAGGTATTCAAAAAGCTGCGTCCCGGCGAGCCCGTCACCCTTGAGACCGCCCAACAGCACATCGACAATCTTTTCTTCGACCCTCATCGTTACGATATCTCCCGCGTGGGACGTTACAAATACAACAAAAAGCTTGCCATCGCGGCAAGACTTGCCGGCTGCACCCTTGCCGAGCCTGTTGTGGACACCGCCACAGGCGAGATCCTTGCCGAGAGCGGCGAGGTCGTAACAAAGGACAAAGCCAAGGCCATTGAGCGCGCCGGCGTCAACAGAGTACTTGTTGACGTTGACGGCAAGCAGATCTTCATCATCTCCAACGGAATGGTAGACATCAGGGATTACCTTCCCGCTCAGTTCGACATCACCGACGAGGAGCTTGAAAACGCCTGCATCAACGAAAAAGTTCGTTACTCGGTCATAAATGAGATCCTTGAATCCGAATTTGACTCAAAAGAGGCGTTCCTTGAGACCCTTAAGCTCCGCTGTGACGACCTCATTCCCAAGCACATTATCATTGACGATATTTTCGCCTCCATCAACTACGTCAACTGCCTTGCAAACGGCATAGGTTCCATTGACGATATAGACCACCTGGGCAACCGCCGTATCCGTACGGTCGGCGAGCTCCTTCAGAACCAGTTCAGGATAGGCATCGCCCGTATGGAAAAGATAGTCCGCGAGAGGATGACTCTTCAGGCTCAGGAGGACGTTGACAAGATCACTCCCCAGACCCTTATCAACATCCGTCCCGTTCTCATGGCTCTCAGAGAGTTCTTCGGTTCCTCTCCCCTTTCCCAGTTCATGGATCAGACCAATCCCCTTGCGGAGCTCACACACAAGCGCCGTCTTTCAGCTCTTGGCCCCGGCGGCTTGTCCAGAGACCGCGCAGGCTTCGAAGTCCGTGACGTTCACTACAGCCACTATGGCCGTATGTGCCCCATTGAGACACCCGAAGGTCCCAACATTGGTTTGATCTCCTACCTTGCAACCTTTGCTCGAATCAACAAGTACGGTTTCGTGGAGGCTCCCTTCCGCAAGGTCGATAAGGCCACAGGCAAGGTCCTTGACGAAGTTACCTATATGACCGCGGACATGGAGGACGACTTCATTGTTGCTCAGGCCAACGAGCCCCTTGACGAGGAAGGCCGCTTCAAGAACAACAGAGTAAACGCCCGTTACCGCGATGAATTCATCGAGATTGAGAGTTCCAAGGTCGACTATATGGACGTTTCCCCGAAGATGGTCGTTTCCGTTGCTACGGCAATGATCCCCTTCCTTGAGAACGATGACGCCAACAGAGCCCTCATGGGTTCCAACATGCAGAGGCAGGCGGTTCCCCTGCTCAAGACCTGTTCACCCATAGTCGGTACAGGTATCGAGTACAAGGCGGCCTGTGACTCAGGCGTTGTTGTCCTTGCAAAGAACGATGGCGTTGTCAAGTACGTCAGCGCGGACAAAGTTGTTGTCCTTGAATCTGACGGCAACGTCCGTGAATACGAAATAACAAAGTTCCTGCGTTCCAACCAGGGCACTTGTATAAATCAGCGTCCCATCGTTTCGCTGGGCGAAAAGATCCAGAAGGGTCAAGTCATAGCGGACGGCCCCGCCACCGACCACGGCGAGATAAGCCTGGGCAAAAACGCCCTCATCGGCTTTATGACATGGGAAGGCTACAACTACGAGGACGCGGTTCTCGTAAACGAGAAAATAGTGCGCGACGACGTTTACACGTCAATTCATATCGAAGAATACGAAACAGAGGCAAGAGACACCAAGCTCGGGCCGGAAGATATCACCCGTGATATCCCCAACGTAGGCGAGGACGCTCTCAAAGACCTTGATGAAAACGGCATTATCCGCATTGGCGCCGAGGTACATTCCGGCGACATCCTTGTGGGCAAGGTCACACCCAAGGGCGAAACAGAGCTCACCGCCGAGGAGAGACTTCTCCGCGCGATTTTCGGCGAAAAGGCCAAGGAAGTCCGCGATGCCTCCCTGCGTGTTCCCCACGGCGAATACGGCATAGTTGTAAATGTCGAGGTATTCACCAGAGAGAACTGTGACGAAATGTCACCCGGCGTCAACAAGATCGTGCGCTGCTACATTGCCCAGAAGCGTAAGCTCTCCGTGGGTGATAAGATGGCAGGCCGTCACGGCAACAAGGGCGTTGTTTCCCGTATTCTTCCCCAGGAGGATATGCCCTTCCTTGACGACGGCACTCCCCTTGATATAGTCCTTAATCCCCTTGGCGTTCCCTCCCGAATGAATATCGGTCAGGTGCTTGAAGTCCATCTGGGCTTCGCCTGCCGCCATTTGGGTATCAAGATAATGACCCCTGGCTTTGACGGCGCTCATGAGAGCGACATCAGAGAGGCGCTCAAAGAGGCCGGTCTGCGTGAGGACGGCAAATCCATCCTTACAGACGGACGTACAGGCAGACGCTTTGATAACCCCGTAACAGTGGGTGTTATGTACTTCCTTAAGCTCCATCATCTTGTTGATGATAAGATCCACGCCCGTTCAACAGGCCCCTACTCCCTTGTCACTCAGCAGCCTCTGGGCGGTAAAGCTCAGTTCGGCGGTCAGCGTTTCGGCGAGATGGAAGTCTGGGCGCTGGA
>CAMOTT010000037.1 GCA_946626015.1 uncultured Clostridia bacterium
AATTCGGCGGAGAACGGTGTTTCGGCGTCCTTGCGAATATGGATTTCATAATGGTCTGCACTTATGGAGCCGATGGAGCCGACCCGGAGCTTGTTATTTATAAAAAGCGATAAATTATTGATAATCAACCGAAAGGAAGATGTTTATGTGGAAAATGCTTTTGATGTTCGCAATGCCGCTGCTTATTCCCTTTGAGATAGCCTACGGCCTGATGATGAAGGTATTGGGGCCTTTGGGCGTCCCGGATTTTCTGGGAATAATGCAAAAATAGAAATATACAAAAACGGAGAAACATAATGGAAAGAGTCGATGAGCATTGGTTCATCCCAAACGGAGAGGTAAATATTGAGAAGAACTATCTCAGGCTGCTTGAAGCGCCCTATGACCTTGGGATTTTTTCGCAATGTTAATTTGCGTTGCTTGTTATTCCTGCGGCGCCGGCCTACAATAAAGCCAACTGAAACAGGGAGGTTTGCTTTATGCTTAACGAAAACATCAAAGCCTTGCGCAAACAAAAGGGCTACACTCAGGAGACCTTTGCGCAGGAGTTGAACGTGGTACGCCAAACGGTCTCGAAGTGGGAAAAAGGGTACTCCGTGCCCGATGCCGTTATGCTCGAAAAAATCGCCGAGCTGCTTGAGGTTCCCGTGGGGGAGCTGTTGGGCGATACTGAAATGAAAATCGAGGAAAAGTCCGATCTTAAACAAATATCTCAACAGCTTTCGCTTCTCAATAACCAGTTTGCAAAGGAGCTTGCGAGGAAAAGAAGAAACAGAAAGATAGCTCTCATTGCCCTGGCGGTAATTTTTGCCTTGGCTGTGGGTGTTGTTATATTATGTATGGTACCACACGAGCAGGTATATTACATTGATGACGAAACAGGGGACGCTGTGGCCGGCAAGCTTGAAACGGTATTGGATAAAGCCGTATCGGAGGCTGTTTTGGCAAGGCATCCCGTGGATTCCTTCCTGGGTGAATGTCCCACGGAGAGCCACTACGTTTTCGGCACCGATGAAAAGGACGGTCATGTAAAGGTTTATTTGATTGAGGAGTACAGCCTTTTCGGCTTTCACAACGGATTTTTTACCGATGTCAGCGGCGGAAATACCCCGGTTGTGTTTACCTTTGAGGAAAATGACGAAAAGTATCAACTGATTTCCTGCGAAGCCGCTAAAGACGGGAGCGACTACTCGCCCTCTGTCAAAAAACTGTTCCCTGCCCGGTACGCAAGAAAGATCCTCAATGGACTTTCGGAGGAAGAAAACGAACAGCTTTGGGTGAACAAGGCAAAACAGGCTCAAAAATATCTTGCCTCCATCAACAGGGATGCCGTTATCTGTCGATACAGCGATATCTGGATAGAACTGCTTTCAGATCACGGTATATCGACGGAAGTATCAAACAAGGTTTGCGAAATGCGTCTGGAATACGATTACAACATTGGAAACCATGAAAAGCTGGAAAACGGTAAGCGGTACGTTTACCAGACAGAATATGACGGCCAAAAAAATCTGATAACTTTTACAAAATTTGAATATGACACCAAAAGGATAGTTGAGTTTTTTGCCCTTGACAGTGAGACAGGGGAGCAGGCAGACGTACCGCAGCCCGAGAAAGTCAGCTATTATAAAGGACGTATGGCCGATAATACAGACAGGCAGTACACAACGCTTGCTTATTACGGCGCCCCGTGATTTGTATAAGATTAAAGCTTTACCAAGGAGGAACGCCTATGTTCAGCTACATCTGGCCGCTGGCGCTGGTCATAATATCAAACACAGTTTACCAGATATGCGCAAAATCCGTACCTCAAAAGATAGACCCCTTTGCCTCTCTGACGGTCACGTACCTGATAGGCGCCGTCGTTTCGGCGGTGTTGTATTTTGTGCTTAACCGGGACTCCAACATCGTCCAGGAGTACCGTAAGCTCAACTGGGCGCCTGTGGTGCTGGGGCTGGTCATCGTAGGGCTTGAGGCAGGCTGGATCTATGCCTACAAGGCAGGCTGGCCGGTCAGGACGGCGCAGACCGTTCAGTGCGCGGTGCTGGGCATAGTTCTGATCTTTGTGGGGGCGTTTCTCTATAAAGAGCGGCTTACTTGGAACAAGCTTCTGGGTGTTGGCATCTGCCTTGTGGGGCTCGTTTTCATAAACCTTAAATAGTTGTTGACAATATATATTATTGTTATTATACTTGAGCTAAAGAATGTAAATGAGGTGGTTTTACGAGACAGCTTAAAATGTGTTGGCCTGTAACGGATGAGCAGATCACCCTCGATCTTCCCGAGGGATATTATTTTGAAAATTATCAGTGTGAAGAGGATAAATTATCCTGGTGCGATTGCTGCCGTGAGGGCAGATTGATAGATGAGAGCAAGGGCACAGGCTCCTTTGACGAATCCATCCTCGGCATAAAGGAGATCGACCCATATAAAGACGTGTTCTTCCTTAAATATAACGGCAAGGCTGCCGGGACGATAACCGCCTTTGTCAAGAGCGACGGCACCGGCGGCGTACATATGGTGGGCATCTGCCCGGAGTTCCGGGGCAAGGGTCTTGCCAAGTATCTGCTTGCCGCCGCCAAGATAAAACTGCGCAACGACGGGGTCAAATATGCCTTCTTAACCACTGATGAGTTCCGCAAAAGCGCGGTCAAGAGTTACCTTACCGCCGGTTTTCTGCCCGTTGATTATGACGTGGGTATGCAGGACAGGTGGGAGGCTGTGCTTGAGGAGTACAAAATCGAAAGCGTACAGATGCTCTACGAGGATCTGACCCCTTATCAGGTCATTAAACGCAAGAGCAAGAGCAGAAAAATAAAAATCGGCGTATTCGGCGCGGGCAGAGGCCAATCGATGATGGATTTCTGCAAATGTTCCGAGACAAGCGAGCTTGTGGCTGTGTGCGATGCGTGGCAGTGGCAGCTTGACAGGGCAAGGCGCAGGTTCGGCGAGTCCGTGACCTATTACACCGATTTTGAGGAATTCATAAAGCACGATATGGACACCGTCATCATCGCCAACTATGCAAACGAGCACGCTCCCTATGCCATCAGGTGCCTGCAAAACGGCAAAAACGTGCTCAGCGAGGTTCTGCCTGTTCAGACAATGAAAGAGGCTGTGGAGCTGGTGGAGGCTGTGGAAAAGAGCGGAAAGATCTACGCCTACGCGGAGAACAACTGCTTTATGCCCGCGCCCCACAAGATGAGGGAGTTGTATCTTGAGGGCTCGCTGGGTGATTTTGAATACGGAGAAGGGGAGTATGTCCACAACTGCGAGCCGGACTGGTTCTTCCTCACCATCGGCAACCCGAACCACTGGCGCAACACCATGTCCGCCTTCTATTACTGCACCCATTCCATCGGCCCTATGATCCACATCACCGGCCAGCGCCCCGTAAAGGTCACCGGCTTTGAGCTGCCCTTCAACAAGCGTATGGAGCGCATGGGCGCGAAGGCAGGCCCCATCGGCATCGAGATGATAACCCTTGAAAGCGGAGCCGTTGTCAAGTGTATGCAGGGCGTGGGTCCTGCCCGCAACTCCATCTGGTATTCCATCTACGGCTCAAAGGGCAGGATGGAAAGCGGCCGGGAGGACGAGGAGGACGGCGACGTTAAGAAGCTGTTTGTCAACTGCGGCGAGACCGAGCAGGATAATGAGTCCAAGCCTGTTGATACCTCCACCGAAAGCTCAATGGACGATATGGCGGACAGATTCGGCCACGGGGGAGCGGATTTCCACCTGATGTATCAGTTCATCCAAAAGCTCAGGGGCAACAAAAACGCCGAGATAATCGACGTTTACGAGGCTCTTGATATGTTCCTGCCGGGTATGTTCGCCTACCGCTCAGTGCTCAACGGCGGAATTCCCATGGAGATACCCGACCTCAGGAACAAAGAGGAGCGGGAAAAGTGGAGGAACGACACCATGTGCACCGATCCCAAGGTCGCCGGCGATCAGCTCATCCCCAGCTATTCAAAGGGCAACCCGGATATTGCCCCGGAAATTTACGAAGGCCTCCGTCTTAAGATGATGGAGGAGGAGAAAAAAATAACCGCCCGGGAGCTTGCCGAGGCGGAAAATAAAGCCGAAAATGAATAATGCGTGCGGAGCAACGCAAGTCATGGAGCAAAGCGAGAAATCACGCAAACTCGGTTTGCAATTCATGATATCCCGCCGTCAAATCATTGCGTTTTACTCATTCCGTCACCACATTGGCAGAACAGGGGCTCATTAAAGAGGGCAAAACCAATAAAATATCTGTATATCAAAGCACCGCTGATATTATTTCTGCGGTGCTTTTTGCGTTAAGCGGTTCCAGGTATTGACATTGAAAAGGCGCTTGAAAATATGCTATGCTGTTTTTGCGGGGATTTGAGTCGGGCATTTTTGTTGTTGACAAGTCAATGAAAAATGTGATATTATGTTCTTGCGACGCAATTGAATATTTTTGGAATTCTTGAAGTGTGTATTTTTATACCTTACGGTAAAAATACAGGCTCTATTTTCTCATGCTTCTTGAATTCCATGTAGAAATTGCGTCGCGGCAATCGGAGCTGTGTTTTTCGTGCGTAGCTTCGGCTGCGCATTTTTTTGTTTATGGAGGTATGAGAAAATGAGAAAATTTGGCAAAAACTTTATTTCAATGGTACTTTCGCTGGCGCTGACGGTGGGGATACTGTCGGCCGGGGCAGGAAGTGTTAAGGTCTGTGCTTTGAGTTACTCTCCTTCGACAACATCTTATAGAAATGGTCCATACTATACTAAATTAACAAACGTAACATTAACAGGAGACCAGAGAAGAGATATTGTAGAAATAGCTAAATCGCAGATTGAATATCACGAAGGGAGCAATTCTTCGGATTGCTCCGGTAATTCTTCCGGCTCAGGTGATTTTACAGAATACGGAACTTGGTATGGAAGTAACACAAGCTGGTGTGCAATATTTATAAGCTGGTGCGCAGCTGTTGCCGGTGTACCCACAAATATTATAAAACGTCAGGCAAGCGCGGCTTCTGGTTCATTTAACACAGCTAATTATTATAGTTTTGGCTCATATACTCCACAGAAGGGCGATATTCTGTACCTTTGGAATCCATATTCAAATCATGTAGGGCTTGTAAAAGACGTTGATGATACCTGGATTTATACGATCGAAGGCAATATGTCCAACAAAGTCAGAGAGTGTAAGTATTCAAAATCAACAGGAAAAATCAGTTGGTATAACAGTGATCCGCAGAAAATTGTATCAATAGGAGCGCCTAATTATTCTTCAACACATAAACTTACAGTTAACTATTACAGCAACTATGCGGATCAATCTTTTGACAATCCGTTGAATTCGGTAGGTTCCAACAAAAATGTTATTGTCAGAACGGCAGTCTTCTACAGTGATCAAAACGTGCCGGACGGGTTCCATAACTACACCAAGCCTTCCAATGGCACTTATCTGGCGCGCACCGGCTACACCGGAACCGGAAACTGGAACACCAAGCCGGACGGCAGCGGCTACAGCGTTGACCAAAACACGGCGTTCGCGAATGGTAAGCTTATGGCGCAAGCGGTGGGCAAGGATATTTCCAGCGCAGACGCCACCGTTAACCTTTACCCCGAATGGACTATAAATAAGTTAACTATCAATTATTACAGCAACTATGCGGACAAATCCTTTGAGGACTCCCAAAATGTGGTTTCGTCAAACGCAAATGTGCTTGTGAGAACGGCTCAATATGACTATTCAACCGTCGTTCAATACGGTGTGCACGATTATTCTCATGAAGGTGACAGTACCTATCTTGGAAGAACCGGTTATATGGCGACCGGCTATTGGAACACAAAAGCGGACGGCAGTGGGTATCGGATTTATGAAGATGAAAGGAACGTCACCGGCAGTCAAATAGCGCAAACGCTGGGCTTAAGCATTGCAAACGGCAACGCAACGGTCAATCTTTATCCCGAATGGAACGCAAATAGTTTGATTGTCAATTACTACAGCAATTATGCGGACAAATCATTTGATGATCCGTTGAATGCAGTAAGTTCTGATAAGAATGTACTTGTAAAAACAACATATTTTAAATATGATATGGAACATAAATATGGATTAAACGATTTTTCTTGCGAAGGAGACAGCGCATACCTTGGTAGAACCGGTTACACCACCACAAGTAACTGGAACACAAAAGCTGACGGCTCAGGTATAAGCATTAGTGAAGCAACAAGCTTTGCTTCCGGGCAGGCATTGGCCCAGGCTCTTGGCAAAGATCTTTCAAACGGTGACGTATCAATAAACCTTTATCCCGAATGGATAAAGGAACCTGATGTCCCAACAGAAATTGTTGTCAAAGCAGGTTCCGGCGCCTATATTGACGAGGATAACGGCATCATCTTCGGCGTTGAGGCAAATCTTTCGGAGGCGCAGCTTATTGACCGCTTTATCGGTGTTCAGGGCGGAAATATCGAAGTGTCCGCCAGCTCCCGGAGAATGGGCACCGGTACAGTCATAACCCTCTGCGATGCTTCGGGCAATGAGCTTAAGAGCTATTGCCTTGTGGTTTTTGGTGATATTGACGGCAACGGTATAATAAACTCCTCAGACGTCGTGGCGGCCAACGAGGGGCTTGCATACGGCTTTGAACAGGATTGCTTCAAAACTGCCGCCAACGTATCAATGACCCGCAGAAACGACAGATTCAACGCCACAGACGTGGCGGCGCTGCTGGAGATGATCCAGAATACAGGCGTTGACCAGACCGAGATAGCCGACACACTTGCCTACTACTCGGGGCTTGTGTAAAACATCAAAAAAGGAAAAAAATATAAAATGGGCTGTCGCCGCAGGTCGTTCCCTGCTTGTGACAGCCCTTGACTTATCTTGCGCCGGTTTACAGTTTAAAGTGATTTTAAGCGTAATATCTATCTTTACCCATTAACCATTTTTTGGGGTTTTCATTGATATATTGAATGTGATAGAGATGATCCTCCTCGTCACGGATTATATGGTCGTGAAAACTTTTTTGCCATATATTGCATCCGAATTTTTTGTTGCAGAATCGTTTTAATGTCCTCACATAGTTTGATAAGATTGATCTTGTAGGGAACGCCGCCCCCGGCGTTCCTTTGCCTGAATTATCGATGATTTCAATAATCATATGAATATGATTAGGCATAACAGCATAATGCGTTGCTTGAATATTTTGATAAATGCTATTCATTTTTAATATTTCCGATTCAACAATTTTGCCGTATTCTGAAAGAATTATCTCAGGAACGCTGGGGGCAGCGTTCCCTACGACCGAGGACAGTAAACACTGCATATCTTTTACACAAACAGTTATAAAATAACAACCGTTCCGGTTATAGTCATAATTCAGCAATCGCGTAGGTTTGCGATGAAAAAACATAATAATTCTCCGGTGGTCATTTACACCTTTTCAAAGAACGTGTCCGGCTTTTGGGGATCGAAGAGCTCGTTTGCCCACATCAGAGTTACCAGATTTTCGGTATCGCTCAGGTTTATGATGTTGTGGGTATAACCCGGGAGCATATGCACGGCCTGAATGTTGTCACCGTCCACATAGAATTCCAGAACCTCGTCTGCGCCGATCTTCCTCTCCTGTATCAGCGCGCGCCCCGAAACAACAATAAAAAACTCCCACTTGCTGTTGTGCCAATGCTGACCCTTGGTTATCCCGGGCTTTGAGATGTTGACGCTGAACTGCCCGCAGTCAAGTGTCTTTAACAGCTCGGTAAAGCTGCCCCTTTCGTCAACGTTCATCTTAAGGGGGATCACGACCTTCTCCTTGGGCAGGTAGCTCAGGTAGGTCGAATACAGCTTATATTGGATACTCCCGGCAGGAATATTCGGAACGATAAGGGTTTTCGACTGGTCTTTAAAGGAATAGAGCAGATCCGCTATCTCCCCCAGTGAAATGCTGTGTTCCACCGGAGCCGCGCAATATTTACCGGCCGGATCGAATAAGACACCGTCGTCTTGGTATTCGCACCTGTGCTCTTTCCCTGCCAAAGCGCAGAGCATCTCGGCAACAAGATCATCGATGTACAAAAGCCGCAGCACGGTGCCGCGGTCGTTGACCGTTATCTCCATATCGTTGGCGATGTTGTTGCAAAAGGTCGCGATAACGGAGTTGTAATTCGGCCTGCACCATTTGCCGAAAAGGTTGGGAAAACGGTAGATAAGAACTCTTACTCCGTTTTCTTCGGAGTATCGGAACAGTATTTCCTCCGCCTCTTTTTTGCTCACGCCGTAGGGGGTGTTGTATCTGCCCTGAAGGGAGGCCTGTATGGATGACGAAAGCATAACCGGGCATTTGTTGCCGTGCTTTTTCAGCTTATCCAAAAGAGCGGAAAGAAAGTCGGCGTTACTTGTTTTGAATTCGGAGGTGTCCACCGGCCTGTTCACGCCTGCAAGGTTAAAGACAAAGCCGCAGTCTTTGCAGTAAGCCTCCAGCTCCTCATCTGAGGAGTCTAAATCGTATTCATATATATCTTCAATACACAGCTCGGGATGGGTACGGTCTTTGCCGTCGCGTATATTTTTCAATGCTTCGCAGAGATTTCTCCCAACAAAGCCCTTTGCTCCGGTAACAAGGATCTTCATCAATATTCACCGCCGAAAAGCTTAAGCTTTAATAATAGTTTCTTCATGCCTTCCACATCAAGTCTTTCAGTGTTGTGCGATGTGTACTGCTCTATTGTTTCAAGTTTCTTTGTACCTTTTGAAAGGTAATTGTCATAGTTAAGATCCCTGTTGTCGGCGTTGATCCTGTAAAATCCGTCCAGATCATCGGCTCTGAGCATCTCTTCGGCTGTGACCAAAACCTCATAGACCTTTTCGCCGTGACGGGAACCGATACAGGTATAGCCCACATCGCTGTTCTTTAACTCAAGGATAGCCTTGGCCAGCGTCTCGATAGTTACCGCAGGAGCCTTTTGCACGAACAGATCGCCCTGCTTGCCGTGCTCAAATGCGTAGAGAACCAGCTCCATAGCATCGTTGAGCGTCATCATGAACCTTGTCATTTCGGGATTTGTGACGGTGAGCTGCTTGCCCTCGCTGATCTGTTCGCAGAACAGCGGAATTACCGACCCTCTGGAGGCCATTACGTTGCCGTACCTTGTCAGGCAGAGCACGGGGCCGTCCGGCAGCATCTGCCTTGAACGGGCAATAACATTTTTTTCCATCATTGATTTGCTGATACCCATTGCGTTGATGGGGTACGCGGCCTTGTCTGTGGAAAGGAATACAGCCTTCTTGACCTTGTTGTTCACACAGGCGGTAATAACGTTGTCCGACCCGATGATGTTGGTCTTCACAGCCTCCATGGGGTAAAACTCGCAGGAGGGTACCTGCTTTAGCGCCGCGGCGTGAAATACGTAATCCACGCCTGTAAA
Source organism: uncultured Clostridia bacterium (assembly GCA_946626015.1). Lineage (GTDB taxonomy): Bacteria > Bacillota > Clostridia > Oscillospirales > Acutalibacteraceae > JAAZFZ01. Next base: position 9,412 of record CAMOTT010000037.1, read on the forward strand.
AGCGTCGTTGATGGAGTTATAATCACGGACGTCACCGATATAGAATTTTATTTTGTGGGCATATTCGGGCATCCTTGCCTGAAAATCGTGCCTCATATCGTCCTGCTTCTTTTCATCCCTTGAAAGGATCCTTATTTCCGCGATATCAGTCTTAAGGAACTGGTTGAGCACGGTGTTCCCGAAGGAACCGGTGCCTCCGGTTATCAGCAAGGTTTTGTCCTTGAAATACATAAGCATTCACCTCATAATAAAGAAAAAACATCAGATTTTATTTTAATAAAAACTATACAATATATCATAACACAATATGCATATGATTTCAACCAAAATCGGCAGGATTGTTGATTTTACCGGGATGTATCTTGACCTCAAATGTTGACAATGCCATAAATTGACCTTATAATTATAATATCAAAACACAAACATCGGTATTTCCGGAGAGGGGAAACGGCAGTGGACAATAAAATGACAGTATTGGTTTGCTCCTGCGATAAATATGAGGACACATGGCAGACCTTTGCAAAGCTCTTGAAAAAATATTGGCCCGATTTTGATTATCGGCTCATTCTTAACACCGAGTCAAAGAATTTTGAGTATGACGGCCTTTCATTTGAAACCTTTAATTTATACGAGAGCGGTCAAAATGTGGACTACGGCGAAAGGATCAGAGCTCACCTGAAGAGGATCACCACGCCATACACGCTGCTGCTGCTGGATGATTTCTTTATCAGGGAACCGGTGGATACGAAGAAGATCAAAGAAATAATCGGGTATATGGATAATGATCCGGCTATCGCTACCTTTAATTTTGACTTTATTTCCGATCCCCATAATAAGGAGGCTCCGTATCCCGGCTTTATCCTCAGGCCGGAGGTCTGCCAATATAAATTGAATATGCAGGCAGGCATCTGGAGGACTGATGTTCTGTATGATCTTTGGCGCGATTCGGATTCCCCCTGGGTATGGGAGCTGTACGGGACCTGCCGGTCGTTCAATACCAAATATAAGTATTATTGCTTGTCGGATCTTTCTCTTTCGCCCATCAAATACGGCAAAGAAAAGGTCTTGTTCGGCGTATTCAAGGGCAAATGGATCAAGGATGACGTATGTCCGCTGTTTGAAAAGGAAGGCATAGAAATAGACCTTGAAAAAAGAGGGTTTTATACGGACGACTGCAAAAGCTTCGTGCTGGGCGGAAATCATTCCGACAGAATTAAAACCGCCTGTAAAGCTCTGCCCAAAAAGTATTTTGTACTATGGCTGCGCTTGAGTTTGAAGAACAAAATAAAACAGCGCACGTCAAATAACGACACCGAGGATTTTATAGATTATCTTATACACAGAAAATATAAATAAAACGAAAAGGGGCTGCCGATCAGGACAGCCCCTAATTTGTTGGAGTTATTTGACTTTTGAACGGATAGCCTGTGGAAGGAGAACGAACAGGTACTTGAATATCATCCTTGCAAAGGCATAAACAAAGTTCACCGGGCCTGTAACCGCGTCAATGGCGGGGGAGGTGGGCAGATCGCTTTTCTCCACGCGGCTCTGTGAGATATCCTTTTCGATGGCGTAGCGGTCAATCTCGGTGATCTCCTGTGTCTCGTCGTCAACAAGGTAGGATTTTACTATGAGCTTGTTGCCGTCTATGGTCGTGGTGGTGAAGCAGCCGCCCTTATCTCTGGTGGACATTTCAAACGCGGAACATTCGGTGATGGGGTCAATTCCCTCGTATAGGACGTAGCGCTTGGTACCGGCGGTTGAGGGGCAGATGTGTACGGAGCCTTCAGGGTTTACCGCAAATTCGATCTGCTCGCCGTTGTATTCTTTTGTCTCATAGACCACGTTTTTCACAGGTCTGTCGCCCTTAACCTGTTTTGAACGGTAATAGGTGTGATCGTGGCCTGCGTAAACAAGGTCGATCTCCGCCTTGTCGAACAGGGGCAGAAGCACATCGCGCATGATGATGGTGTCGGGCTTGTTGATGTTCTTGCCAACGGAGTAGCAGGCGCGGTGCATGAGCACGATCTTCCAGTCAGCGGCGGAGGTCTTTGCGTCGTTGATTATCCAGTTGCGCTGAGATTGGGTCATTGGGTACATATCGTTGGTGTTGAGCACGATGAAGTGCGCGTTGCCGTAGTCGAATGAGTAGTAAACACCGTTTACCCAGTTGACAATGGATTTTGTATTGTCGTTCGTCAGGTTGAACATGGAATTGAACACGTTTATGTTAAGCTTGTTGGTGATGTTTCCGTCATGGTTTCCGGCAACGGGAGCCATGGTGGTGTTCATGTTGGAAAAAGCGAAGTTCTTAAAAAACCAATCCCACTCATCGTTTGTGTCATCGTTGACAAAGTCGCCGAGGTTGACGGTAAACTCGGCGTTGGGGTCGGTGGCTATGGCGGCCTTCATAGTCAGAGCGGCATGGGCAAAGTTTTCATCGCTGCTGGCCTGCACGTCTGCTATTGTCAGGAAAGAAAAGGCCTTATCTCCGTCGTCCGTGACAAAGCTGCCCTTTTCGCTCCACAGGCCGAGCTTTTCATCGCCCACACGGTAGAAGTAATATGTGCCGGCTTCAAGTCCTGTTGCTGTTACTTTGTGGCAGTATTGGCCGCGGAACTTTGTGACCTTTTCGCCGGTGAATTTCAATGCGCCGTCAAAGCTGTTGCCGGAAGGGGACGCCTTGACGATCTGCACGTTGCTGCCGGTGGCGGTTTTTGTGTACCAGCAGAAGTTTCTTGTTGTTTTTGAGTCGGTGCTGAAGGTGCAGCTTACCCTTGTTACCGCGTCGTCCGCTGTCTGAGCGTAGGAAGCAAAGGAAGCACCTCCAAACAAAAGGCAAAGGCAGAGCAAAGCCGCCAGAGCGCGTTTGAATGTCTTGTTCATAATAAACCTCCTGTAAAAACCTTTAGAGCTTGATAACTATATCTTCCTCCGGGATGTTTCTTCCCTGAGCAAAGTTGCGTGCGTGGAACACAACGCTGTCGGTAAAAACCTCCACCCAGAAGCCGATGCCGTAATCGTTCACACGGCCGTCCCGGTTAGTGATGGAGAGGCTGGGCAGATTGACGGAATGGATGCCGTTGATCACCTCATAAGTATATTGGCCGATGCCGGTGTGCAGGTGGCCGCTGATGAGGATGACGTTCTTGTACTTTGAAAGCACCGCCTTCAATGCGTCCGATTGCTTGCCCACGTTGCCGGCGGACTCAAAGGGACTGCCCCAGGTGTCCGGCAGACCGTGAGAAAGCCGGAATGGCTGATGAACCGTGACGAACACGGGCTTGTCGCCGCAGGCCTCGTTGAGGGAGCTGTCCAGCCAATCAAGCTGCTCTTCGGAGAGATATGCTTCCTCAAACATGGTCTTGTCCGAACCGAGGGTGATAAAAGTGTAGCCGTTTATCTCGGTTTTATAGCGGAGCGAGTCTATGTAAAGCTCGCTGCCGATCTCTTTGTTGAGATCGTTTGTAAAAGCCGTAAAGCGCTTGACGGTGAGCTTGTAAGAGCGCATACGAATATCATGATTGCCTGTGGCCATCAGGAAGTTGCGGATATTTTTCTTGGGAAGCTTGTCTGCAATGTGCTCATATTCGCAGATAAGGCCGTTTTCCGCCACGTCTCCTGCTATCAGCAGGGCGTCAAAAGTCTCAGCTGAATTTTCAACGTCCATACAAGCTGCCGTAAAATAAGGATCGCGCTTGAGTATGTAGTTTGACACCTGAGAATCCGCCCAGGCCACAAAGGTCAGCAGACTTTTATCTGAGGCCTTGACAGGCTCCCCTGTGCCCGGAGGGGTCAGGGGCGTGAAAAAGTACATTACAGACAGAAGAAAAGAAAAGATCTTGCCTGAGATATTCATGGGCATTCCTCCTTGAAAGAGATATTTTTATTATAAATAAAGCCTGTCGGTTTGTCAATGCTTACCGGATCTTAAAAAGTGTGGATTTTCTTGTAATAATGTGCTAAAATAGGTAAAAAGCTATGGAAGAGGAGCCTGTAAGATGAAATCTTTATCCAAAATACTTTCTGTCCTGCTTGCGGCCGTGATCCTGTGCGTGTCTTTAAGCGTGGCGGGAGAGGCGCGGAGCGCCGCGGTTTGCCCCAGGATCTATATTCACGGCTTTATGGCCAATCATATTTTGAGCGACAAGAACGATGAAAATTCTCCCTCAATTTTCCCACCAAAGTCCGAGGATATTTTCGGCACGATCAAGTCGGCTCTGCCCTCGCTTTCAACGGCGCTGATAAAGGGCGGTATAGACGGCTTCAGTGACGAGGCGTGCAAGGTGGCAAATGAGATAATGTCACAGGCTTACCTTGACAAAAACGGTGAGGTAACAGAC
>CAMOTT010000038.1 GCA_946626015.1 uncultured Clostridia bacterium
CTGGGGCTCAGCAAGGAAGAAGGGTTTAACCTTGGCATTATAAGGGGCGGCATGAGCAGCGTCGCCAATCTTTTCATCGCTCAGATGCAGGATTGGCTCGAGCTTGGAGCCGAGGCGCGGATCAACACCCCCGGCACAGCCGCCGGCAACTGGCAATGGCGCATGGACGCCAACGCCGTTTCGAAGGCTCTCAGCAAGAAAATGGCAAGGATGGCAGCTATTTACGGCAGGTATGAAAAGCCGCTTGTGAAGAGATAACATAAAAAATCAGGCCTTCTATGAAGCTTTTATAGGAGACCTGATTTTTTATTCAATCCAATTGCAGCTTTACAAATACATATATTCCAGCCGATCCGGACGGCCGGGAAAAGTTCGCCGCCCTGTAAGAGTGCCGCCAATACCGATGGCATGGCAACCTATCCTCTGAGCCGGATCTGAGAAGCTCTTTTATAATTTTTATGATCATACCGAACTTAAATTATAAAGTTTGCAATTACGCGGCGTGTGTGTTAAACTGTTAGTTGATATATTTCGGAAGTGAGGTTTTGGGATGAACGATCAGAAACCGGCCAAAGCGCTGACCTACACAAGGCGTGAACTCGCAGGCTATCTTACCGGCCTTGCGGGGCAGAACATCATATACAACATAATCGCCACCGGTCTCGCCTTCTATTTCCAAAGCGTTATATTTATCCCGGCGATAGCCTGCTCCCTTATCTTTGCCATTGCAAGAGTCTGGGATGCGATCAACGATCCCATGATGGGCTCCATCGTTGATAAGACCCGGACAAAATGGGGCAAATGCAAACCCTATCTGCTATTTGTTCCTGCGGTGATCTGCGTTACGACCATCCTGCCCTTCTTCAACAGTATGTACGCCGAACCCAACGAGAAGCATGAGGTGGAGCTGAGCGCGCAGCCTGTATATTCGGTTTTTGATGAGCAGGCAGCCTCCGCTTTTGAAAAATTCACATATGACGGCAAGGAATACATAGTTGCCTCTGACTCCGGCTCATGGGAGATCACCAGAGACGCGGAGGGGAAAATAATCAAAAATACCGTCAGCGTATTTGTCAACGAAAACGGCATATACAAGGCAGTTGACGACCCTGCTCAGGGCAAGACCATAGTGCAGGAATTCCAAAGCGAATTCGGTTTTGAAAAGGCAAGCGGCTCAAAAGGCGCCTTTATTATAATCTGGGCTGCGTTTGCCTACATCCTTTGGGGCATGACTTACACAGTGGGCGACATTCCCCTTTGGGGCGTTACTTCGCTGATGACAGAGGATCAGAATGACCGCGCCAAGGCTCTGGCGCTGGCAAGGATCTTTGCAAACGCTGGTATGATAGGCATGGCCTTCACCTTTATTGCCCCAAATTTCAACGGAATTTTCATCGCAAAGGGCATGGACGAAGCCCACGCCCTGCGCAGCAGCTACATACTTACCGCCATTATATTGACGGTATTTTCCTCCCTCCTGTTTGAGGTGGCCGGTCTTTCCGTCAAAGAAAAGGTCTCTCAAAGCGAAAAGACATATTCAATCAAGGATAATTTCCGCATTATGTGGGGCAACAAGCCCTTCCGTCAGCTCCTTATCTCCGGCGTGCTCCGCAGCCCGATACAGCTTTTGAGCATTGTGGCCATGACGCTGGTCATGTATTATTTCTTCAACAATGATATCGAGGGCACCATGACCCTGCCCGACGGCTCCGCAAACGTTTCAATAATTATCAAGGTGCTGATAATGGGTCTCGGAATATTCGGCGGCCTGATAGGGTTTTCCGCCGTTATCCCGGCTCTTGCCCGCAGATTTGAGAAGAAAAAGCTCTACAACTTTTTCTCGGTTGCAGGCGCTGTTCCCTATATTCTGATCTTTGTTATCTTCAAACTTACCGGCGGTGACATCCTCAGCTGGGGCCGCATCATCATAATGGGCGCCATGTTCTTCATGGCCTCCTCATCAATGGGTGCGCTGAACGTTTTGCAGAGCGTTATGATAGCGGACTGTATCGACTATGAGGAACATATCCACGGTGTCAGAACAGACGGCGTTTTCTTCTCCGGCCAAAGCTTCATCACCAAGCTTTCAGCCGGCATAGCCTCCCTTATCAGCGGCGCCGTCTATGCCATTGTAGGCTTTTCGGACAAAAATATCGCCCTGCTCAATAACGAACTGTTAAGCGGCGTTGACTTTAAGACCTATGCCGGCGGCAAATACGCGGCGGCTATGTTCTTCCTTGTCTCCATTCCTCCGGCCGTTGGTATGCTGCTCTCAGCCATACCCACAAGGAATTACTCCCTGACCGACAGGGAGCACACCCGTATCCTCAACGAGCTCAACGCAAGACGCGCCGCCGGACAAGATGGCAAGGAACAACCTTAAAGCGAAGCAGAGTTCGGAGGAATGTGAATGAAACCGTTTTTGTATTACTTGGCGGCTGTCTCCGTTTTTTCCTGCATTTTAACGATCCATGACAAGCTGGCGGCAAAACGGCACGCTTGGCGTGTGCCGGAGCGCGTACTTATGCTTTCGGCCGCTCTGGGAGGCAGCGTGAGTATGTACGCAACGATGCTGATTATCCGCCACAAGACGAAACACCCGAAGTTTATGGTCGGTATCCCGGTGATAATCGCGGTACAGGTTTTTGTTGTTATTTTTATAATGAAAAAATATCTTGGAACATAGAGGAGATAGGTTATGGCTATTGAAAAAGTAAAGGAATTTTTCTCGGAATACGGCATTGAGGATCGGATAAAAGAATTTGACGTTTCCAGCGCCACGGTAGAGCTGGCCGCACTGGCTCTGGGCTGCGAGCCCTGCCGGATAGCGAAATCCCTTTCGTTTATGGTGGACGGCCGCGCCATTCTGGTAGTTGCGGCAGGAGACGCGAAAATAGACAATCCCAAATACAAAGCCCGGTTCGGAACAAAGGCAAAAATGCTCACGCCGGAGGAAACGCTTGAGCTGGTGGGGCACGCAGTGGGCGGCGTCTGCCCCTTTGGCATAAACGAGGGTGTGACGGTCTATCTGGATGAGTCACTGAAAAGGTTTTCTTCGGTTTTCCCCGCTTGCGGGAGCAGCAACAGCGCCATTGAACTGTCCGTTGATGAGCTTGAGAAGTATTCCGGCTGTACCGCCTGGGTCGATGTCTGCAAGAATTGGCAGACCTGAAATATACAACATAATAAACCGGCAAACAGCGAGGCAGAAAACCTGCCTCGCTGCTTTTTATAGGCTTATATTAAAATTATCCGATGAATTTAAGAGTCAGGATTTTTTTGCCTGTGATCTCAAAATCAACAAAACCGTCGTCATTCAAGGTAAGCTCTTTTTCGTCCTTTTCTTCCAGCGTCACAAGCCTGACCTGCGACCAGGGTTTATTTGTGTATGCCGGCAGCTCAAACTCCGCCTGCTGGCGCTCTAAGGGCGATTGTGGCGCGGCAGGAGCCATACCGCCGTTGAGACGGATAGAGTTCTTGACAGTTGAGTCTGAGGGGTTGAACAACCTTATGACCCAGCCTTCCTCGTCCTCACTGCGCTTGACGGCGGAAATATTCAGGTTTTCGTCCTTCAATTCGATAAACGAATGAGTCATGGGAGTTTTGCCGTGGGCTGTGGGGGCAAGCTGCGCAGCTGTAAGATAGAGGTTGAACCTCTCGCTCTCCTGCCAGATTTTTGCCTCCTCCCAGTTGCCCTTGTGGGGCATGAACGCATAGCGGAAGGTGTTGACGCCGATGCACTGCGAGCCCTTATCCCAATCGCTGTAATCCTGCATATCTGTGGTAACGCAGATACGCAGCGGATAGGAACGAAGGAGCGTGATATAAACTGTCCTGCGCTCATCGTCGGAGGCTTCATACGCCTTGATGCCGGTATTGAAGAAGGCCGCTCCCAGCTTGCCGTCTGTAAGATCCACAAAGGAATTCATGGGCATTTCTGTCATGGGGATCTCATCATAAAGTGAATAATCCGGCTTTTCGATGGGTCTGGCTATTACATCAAACTGGCTCTGCGCCCAGGAGTAATCGGCCTTAAGATCGGTGGGGAACGCCACACGGAGGTAATGATCCTCACAGCGGTTGTTCACTGTGCTTTCAATCTCCACCAAACGGGAACCTTTGCGCAGAGTGATAACGGAATCAATATCCACAGGCAGACGGTGCTCGCTGCGTGAACGCTCATCCGCGCTGCGCTTTTCCGGCAGCATCCAGCGGTAGGATACCTTGTATGAGGTTTCAAATTCGCCGTCACGCAGCAAGGTAACCGTGGGTCTTTCGCTGAGGGTGGTGAAGGTTTCGTCAAACTCCGGCACAACGTGGTTCCAGGGATCGCCTATCTCGCCGCTGTCCTTGAAATAACCCAGAGAGGTGTAGTTCCTGTCGTTTTCTTTGTCGTAAACGTCAAAGGTGCCGTTATCGTTTATCTTCACGCGCAAATATTCGTTCTCCATAACTCTGTCGGAGCGAAGCATGGTAACCGGGGTGGTTTTGCGCACATTGTAAAGGGGCTCCATTTTGAGTGTGCGGTAGCCCATAGCCGGAATATCCTTGACCTCCAAAGCAATAAGGTACTGCTCCGTGTGCAGCACGTTGGCAACGTCGTTGGGGTTCTGGATGATCTGGCGGTTATCCTTGTTGGAGGAAATGATCTGATATTTATATGTGTTGCCATCCTCATCGGTGATGCGGAAGGAATCCGCCTTCCATTCAAAGGGGATCTCAACGCGTATATTGATGGTCTCGCTGCGCTTGAACGGCGCCGGATTGAAAACAACGATGGCCGCGTCATCCCTTGAGAAAGAGGAAAGATCGATATCTCCGGCGATATCCATAAACGCACGCTCAAACACGCACTTGGCAAGCTCGTTGGACTGGCGGAAGCGGGAGATAACGTCCTCGTAAACGATGTCGCGTCCGCAGGCGCCGATGCTGTCGTGCCCATGGTTCTGGAGCAAATAATTATAAGAAAGATCCAGGAAGCCCTGGGGATAGCTTGCGCCCTCCAAAGCGGCGAACACCGCAAAGGGCTCGGCGTAATTTATCAGACGGCGCTCGGTGTCGAAATTTGCCTGCTTGATGTAGGTTCGCGCGGAAAGGATCCAGCCGCACATGGAGCTGACGGAGCCTTTTGTGTAGGGGCAGCGCATTTCTCCCTTAAGCACCGGAGACTCCGGCTTGAAGCAGTCAATAACGCCCTGCTCCATCTCTTTTAACGTGGAATGGAATACGCAGGCGTTGGGAAGCGCCGCGTCAAGGTCTTTGATGAGCTGCACTTCGCGGGCGTCCGGGCAGGAGGAATCGTGGCCGTCGCTCCAGAAACGGTGGGGCGTTGTCCAGTCGTTATCCTGCTCCTTCATCGCCTGCTCCGCACGGGCTTCTATGTTCTCTTTATGGTACTCATAGAACGGATGGGTGTACTGATAATCCAGCTTCCAATCCCGGTCGATGAGCTTGAAAATACCGTTGTTGTCGTTCCAGAGCATATCCCGGTTGTTTTCGTTCTGCTGGTTATAATAAACCGGGCGCTGCACAACGTACCAGATATTATAACGGGGACGCTTGCCCAGACGGGAGGCATAAATACGGGTGCCGTCGGGGCTCTCCCAATAGAACTCCGATTTCGGGGCGACGTATTCGTTTATGCCGCGGTAAAAAGAGGCAAAATGGATATCGAACCCGGCATAGATCTGCGGCAGCTGAGAGATCTGCCCCCAGCCGAAGGGCGAATAACCCGTTTTGCTCACGCCGCCCATCTCACGGGCGATCTTGTGACCAAGCAGCAGGTTGCGGATGAGCGCCTCGCTGCCCACGGTGTATTCATCGGGGAGCGAGAACCAGGGGCCGATGCCGATACGGCCCTCGGAAACGTATTTTTTGAACTTTTCTTTCTTCTCAGGGTACACTTCAAGATAATCCTGCACAGGCATGGTCTGGGAATCAAGATGGAAATGGCGGTACTCCGGCACCTTGTCCAGAATATCCATAAGCATATCCAGCATATAGCCCAGCATATACTGTGTGCGGCGCGCGGAAAAGCGCCATTCACGATCCCAGTGAGTGTTGGAAATAAAATGGCATTGGATCTTATCTTTTTCGTCCATATTCGTTCTCCTTTAGCCCTTAATGATTTTCATTATTTCTTCAAAATTATTGCAATAATGTGTGCAGACCGCCTTGGTGCCGCTGGATTCGATGTTGCCGCCTGCGATGCCGACGGTGGCGTAACCCGCCAGACGCACGGAGCAGACGCCTGCGCCGCTGTCCTCTATACCGATAACACGGCTGCGCTCCGCAAAGGCCTGACCCAGACCCACGATGGAGGTCTCGGAATAAAGCCACGGATGGGGCTTTGGCGAAAGCTCTCCCAAAGTGCCCACGCTGCCCTTGCGCAGGGGAAAGCCTGCGGAAATGATGGCGTCGTAAAAATCCTTGGGGTCTCCCATACCAAGGGTACGGAAGGCCGAAAGGATCTCCGGCCACGCCTTTTCGTAAAGGCCTGAGGTCACCAAACCGATCTTGATGCCCATGCTCTTCAGCTCAAGCAAAAAGTCCTTAACTCCAACGGTGGGGGTGAAGGCGCCGTCCTTGCCCCGGCCGGCCATGATCTCCTCCATCTCACGGTGGGTATGTTCAAAATAAAAGTCTCTCGCCTTTTCAAGGGATTCGCCGGGGCAGTATTTGTCGATGCAATACTGCAAATGCTCCGACACGCTGTGGCCGGAAACAAAGGGCAGATCCGCTTCTTCAAGCTCGAACTTCGGGTTGCCCAGCATGCTCGCTGTGCTCATCTGAATTATCCAGATCCAGAAATCCTCACTGCGCACGGTGGTGCCGTCAAGATCCATCAGCACCGCGCTGAGGGGATATTCGGTTTTTACCGGAGAAACGGGATAATATACCGGGTAGGCAATGGCGGATTTAACGCAGGCAAGGGTATGGGAGCCGAAGGAGACGAACTCCACCTTGTTATCGCCTGTGGCCACAACAAACTCCACGCCGTTCCTGCCCGTGACGAAACGGCCGTCCTCGGTGGCGTTGAGCAGATGAAAACCGCTTGTTTCATCCACCTGCCCCAAATCGGGAATAAAAAGAGTTTTGTCAAGAAGCATAACGATTATATTCCTTTCAAAAACAAATTTATATTATTTTATCATATCTTTTTATACAAGTAAACGGAAAATAAAAAAGTTTTCCGAGGATACAGCAAAAGATCCCGCACCTTGCGTGACAGGATCTTTTAGTTTTATTTTTTGGGAATTATTCCCTCAAGGAAGTCGGTTTGAACCGCCTCGCCATTTTTTATCCTGAAGGTTTTAACTGAAAGGGGCACGAAGTCCGCAGCAAAGCTTATCCCAGCCGGGAAGTAGCTGATTTTTGCTCTTGTCGCTTTACCGGCGGTCTCCACGGCGCGGAGTATCAGATCCCCGGAGCCGTCCTCGCACTTTTTCAAAGCGGTGACGATTATGTTCCCCTCTGAAACGGAAAGAAAAGACTGCTTCTGCGCCCATTCCCCTTTATGGTAACTTGCGGGGACTGTGACGGGACGGATATTGAACGCCGCCGCCTGCCGGGTCAGCTCCCCGGCGTCGATTTTCCCTGCCATCGGAAGGATACCGTATTCACAGCGGTGAACGCCCTCGTCGGTAAAGTTGAACTCGGTGGCAGGCCTGTCGGAATAATGGTCGGCAAAGATCTTATTCCGCAGCAGCGTAATATTCAGTGAGCTTTCCGTACAGTTAAAGGAATACTTGCTGTCGTTGAGGATACCTAAGGAAAACGCCTTGCCGTCTGTTTCGTACCCGGCGGCGCACCACCGCTGCATGGGCCACTCCTCGCCGGTGGTCTTGCGGCTGATATTTGAACCGGGTATCTCGGATCTGCATTCCTTAACGCCGCCGCGGACAGGATTGAAGATCTTGACCATTGTGTGCTTTTCTTTCCAGCCCAATTTACATTTGACGCGGATCAGCTTTTGCCGGGAGGCAAGGCTGAATTCCTGCACAAGATAGCTGCCGTTATATTCATACCTGACCCGCGCCGTTCCCCTCACCGGGCCGCTTTCAATAAGGGTCACGGAAACCGGGGTCATATAGGCTTTGATATCCTCAAAATGATCTATGTTGTGCGCCCACGTGTCGGAAACAAAGTCGTCGATCACAACCGGAACGCCCATGGGAGCCTCCGGTGAGACGTGATCGTGACCCTGAGTTTTATCAAAGATCGAAATAATTCCGCCTGATTTTTTTGAAATCAGCACGCGGAAATGCTCGTTTTCAAGCCTTACCTCGTTCTCCCCGTCCTCGGCGGACACATCAGTCTGCGTATGTATCTCGGCGGAGGTCATTTTGTCCTCATGCCGCCGCCAGTAGACCTCATAGCCCATGGGAGGCAGCTCCGCCATAAACACGGTATCTGTGTGGGAACCGTCCAGACGGGAGGCGCGGATATTTTGCGAGTTCACAAACTCCCCTGCCGAATTTTTGACGTATTTTGAGGCGAACAAGGTCTCCACCGGGATATTTACGGCAAAGGGCAATGGGTTGAATACCACAAGGGGGCGCGGAAACTCGCCGCCGGATTCATAGCGAACCTCCGCCGCCGGGTCTGAAACACCCTCCAGCCAGGTATCTATCTTCCTGCTCATTCGGAGGCAGGCTTCGTTGGTTATCCGTTGAGCGGCGGCAAGGCTCTCCCCTGCAAAATGCACCGCGTCATCATAGACCTCCATAATTGAACAGCCGCCCAGAATGTCGTGGAACTGATTAAAAAGCACATTTTTCCAGGCCTTGCCCAGCTCCGCGGTCTTTTCGCCCATTGAGGCAGTGTCCCCTGCCAGTGTCCCCAGCGCCTCGGCGGTATAGAGGGCGTTTTCGCAGCTGCGGTTAAGCTGTTTTATACGGGAAGTCACGCTGTAACAGCCGCTGGCGTGATGCTGAAGCTCATCTTTCCAAACAGGAAGCGTTGAACCGTCAATGCCGCCAAAGAACTTTTCCGGCGTTGAAAACGCTATGCTTTCACCTTGATTTTTACGCTCTATAAGATGCTCTATCAAACCCCTTGTGGGGCCGCCGCCGTGATTGCCCACGCCGTAAAAGAGCATAAAGCCCGGATCTCCCTTCGCGATGCGTTCCCTTCCCTGCTTTAAGTGCTCATCCAGCCCTTCCGCGCCGCTGACGCAGTATGTATCATATATCTTGAACGTTTTTACGCTCGAACCGTCCGGGCTTTGCCAGTTGAACACGTTTGGAATATCCTGATTTTCGTGGGGGCCGGGACGCATAAAGACATAGGAATCCATACCACCCTGACGCAAAAGCTGTGGCAGATTGCCGTTGTGGCCGAAGCTGTCCGGGTCGTGCCCCACGGTGCAGGTCACGCCGAACTTTTCATAATAATAAAGCTGGGAATAAAGCGCCTGCCGGGCAAAGCTCTCCCCGGAGGGCATATTGCAGTCCGGCTGTATCCACCAGCCGCCGGTGACAAACCAGCGGCCCTCTTTTATCCGCTGTTTTATCTCCTCAAATATATCCGGAGCGATCTCCTCCACCCATTTGTAATAGACGGCGGAGGAGCAGGTGAAAATAAAGCCGTCATATTCTTTTATCCTGTCCAGGGCGCTGCGAAAGGTCTGCAAAACCTCTCCGCAGCCGTCCTGCCAGCGCCAGAGCCAGACCGGGTCAAGATGAGCCGCGCCGATGAGATGAATTCCCTGTTCCATAAGTCCTCCATATTTTGATGTTTATATCACGTTATGAAAAATATAGCACAATAACCGTGATAAAGCAATAGCAGACACAGACGCGCTGCAAGACACTGCACGGCATAAAACAAAGCTCATAGCCTCAGGATTTCCGGCGTATTTTTATTGACACGGGTTGCCCGTGAATGTATAATAATGCGTATACACGCATAAAAAAATCATTAATCTGTCGGCTGGCGCCGCAAACTTTTTCGGAGGTCTTTTAAAAAATGAAACCAGAAAACGCACATTTTAAACCCCTTGATCATTACCGTAAAAACCTGTGCAGCGATCTTGATGACGTCCTTGACTTTGCAAGATGTCTTGAGGACACCGCCTTTCCCGTGCTCAGGAACTTTTACGGCTGGAACGGCAGCGAGGAGGAGCCCCTGCCCGATATTGAAAAAATGAAGTCGTTCCCCGTTTTTGACCCCACTCAAAGGGATGAAAACGCCATAAAAACAGGCTGGATGATGGCTGAGATATCTCTGCCATATATCAGCAAGTATTTTGACAAAAAAGATTTCGGCAACTACGGTTTTACATATTATACCGGCTATGATCTGGACATTTACTGCGACGATCACCCGGTTGAGATCTATTCTTATATGGGCGGTCACTTTGACCTTGGCTGTTCCCCCGACGGGAAGCCCCACTATGTTTTTCTCAGGATCGACAGCCCGAACAATAAGCTCGTCTGCGGCATAACGTCCCGTTACTACCTCAAGGGTCTCAAGGAGACAAACGAGCTTATCGCGAACCTTGCCAGGTCTTTGCGCGCCGGCTGTCATCTTCTGTCCACTTCAAACAGGCGAGATAACCTTTACGTTCAGGGCGAGGTGGATATCAATAAATCAAAGCTCACCGACGAGGAAAGGAAAGCCCTCACAAAGTGTGTTGTGGATACGGCTAACTTTGTGGTTCTGGCAATGCGGGACGATACGATAATCTCCAAACTGCAAGCCGCGCTTAATATGCTTGAACCTGTGGCGGATTACGCCAAGAGATTTACCATCTACTTTATAGGCCACTCCCACATTGACCTTGCGTGGAAGTGGAGATACCCCGAAACCATCGAATGTATGAAGGGCACCTTTGAGACCCAGCTTCAGCTGATGGAAAGGGAGCCGGAGTACGTTTACGTTGAGACCTCCGCCGTTCTTTGGAGGGATATGAAGAGGAAATATCCCGAATTCTGGGAGAAGATCAAAGCCGCCGCTGACAGAGGACAGTTTGAGCCACAGGGCGGTATGTGGTGCGAGACCGACGGACAGTGCGTGGGCGAAGAAAGCTGGTTCCGCCAGATCGAAAACGGACAGAAGGCCTCAATGGAAACCTGCGGCAAAAAAGCCACCTGCGCGGTGAATATCGACGCCTTTGGCTTCAATGCCGGACTTCCGAAAATTTTGAAGAACGCCGGGTTGAACTTTTTTGTGACCCAAAAGCTCCGTTATAACGAATATACCCTTTTCCCCTACATCCATTTCTGGTGGGAGGGCGACGACGGCAGCAGAATACTGACCCTGCACGAATACCCCGGCCATTCAAACCACATTGAGTTTGACGAGCTTGCCAAAACCGTCCGCATCCATCACCTTACAGACGGCTTCTATCACATTCCCCTCCTTTGGGGCTACGGCAACCACGGCGGCGGCCCGCAGCCCGTCATGATGGACAGGATCGACGAGCTTAAAAAGCAGCGGGTGTTCCCCAACATCAAGTTCTGCGGAATGACGGAATTTTATAATATCCTGACCAGTACGGAAGATCTGTCAACACTTCCCACGCTCAAAGGCGAGCTGTTCCTTGAAACCCATCACAAGACGTACACCGTTCAGGCAAAGACGAAATATCTCAACCGCGAGTGCGAGCGCGCTCTCCTCAACTGCGAAAGCCTGCAGGCGGCAGCCGGCGAATACCGCGACGTGACAGAGGCCTGGGAGAAGGAGCTTTTCGGGCAATTCCACGACGTCCTCGCCGGTACCTCCATGCTCAAGGTCTACCGCGACCTGTACGAGGATTTTGACAAGGCCTTTGAGATCATTTCCGCCTCGAACAAAGACTGCGCGGCAAAGGCTCTCGGCACAGGCGACCGGGTCTATGTTTTCAATCCGGTCTCCGTCAAGACGGACACACCGCTGATCATTGACAAAGCCCCGGCCTGCGACTTCGGCTTTGCCATTGACAGCAACGGCAGCAAGCACGCTTATCAAAAGACCTTTGACAATAAAACGGCCGTTTATTTCAACGGCCTCAAGCCCTATTCTTTCAATAGCCTCGACTTTGTTGACGGCCGGCCGGAAAGCTCCATATCCGTCAACGGTGATCAGATCGACAACGGCGTTGTCAAGGCTGTTTTTGACCGGGAAAAGGGCGTTATCAGCTCCCTGATCTTCGACGGAAAAGAGTTCAGCGGAGGTCAGATCGGCAACTTTAAGCTCCTTGAGGACACAAGGAACCGCGACTATGACTCCTGGAACTTCGGCTTTACCGGCAAGGAGTGGGATTTCAACTGCTTCGACTTTGAAATAGTTGAGCAGGGGCCTGTAAGAGTTGTGGTCAGAGCCAAATACTCATTTGGAATATGGACGGAGAAAAAGCCCTACTACGGCACATACCTCTGGCACACTCCCTCGGTGGATTACCCCACAAGCTTCCTGACTCAGGACTTCATCTTCTACGCCAACGATCCGATGATAAGATGCGTCCTCCACGCCGACTGGTGGGAAAACAGCAAGGATCTTAAGCTCTCCGCACAGACCCGCATCAGTAACCCAAGGGCGTTTTACAAGGTGCCCTTCGGCAGGCTTGAGCGTCCCGTAAAAAGAGACACGCCCTACGAGAAGGCGAGGTATGAGGTTCCGGCTATCACATATTCCGACCTTGTGGGAGATGACGGATATTCCTTCGCTCTCCTCAACCGCTCAAAGCACGGTTATGACGTCCTTGACGGCAGAGTAAGGCTCACCCTCCTCACCTCTCCCAATGGCGCGGACATTGCAAAGGTTCCCGACCCCACCGCCGACAGGGGCAAGCACACCATCGAATACGCCTTCCTGCCCCACAGAAACGATTTTGACATAGAAAACACTGCAATGAGCTACGAAAGGGGTTCCATGATCCTGACCGGCGGCAGCTCCCCTGCCGTGACCCTGGGCGAGACCCTGCTCGACAGCTCTGACGACAGCAAGACCGTCACAAGCGTCCGCATCCTGCCTGACGGAAAGTATTTTTACAGGATCTTGGGCAAGGACGGCAAGCTGGGCAGCGAAACGAAATAAAAACTACGCAAGCCAAAACCCGGTGGCTTGAACCGTTGGGTTTTGGCTTGCTTTTTTGAAAATCCTTTGTTATATTTTTAGCGGAGGGGATGTTATGCTCAACAAACTCGTATATTGGTTTTTGGTGGTTCTGACGGCGATATCACCGTCTCTTGTACAATTTCTCAATCTGCCTCAAATACCCCGCGGGCAAACTCTGGATATGAGCAAATTTGAGCTTGTCTGGAGCGATGAATTTGACGGCGACGAGCTGGACAGATCAAAATGGAGCTACGAATGGTGGGTCACCGAGCGCAAAGGCGGCTACTGGCACGAGGATATGGTCTCGGTGGAAAACGGAGATCTTGTCATCCGCGCCGAATACAAGGATAAGCCGCTCAGCTTCAACTACGGCGATATCGACTGGGTAAAGCCATATAAAAGCGGCTACTACACCGGTCTTATCACAACACGGGACAAATATGAGCAGTGCCGTGGATATTTTGAGTGCCGCTGCATCCTGCCGGCCGGCACCGGGCTGTGGTCATCCTTCTGGATGATGAACGACGGCGTGTTTAATGTGGACGGCTACGGCAATGACGGCACCG
>CAMOTT010000039.1 GCA_946626015.1 uncultured Clostridia bacterium
AAACACGATCTCCACCAAGCTCTGCAAAAACGAGGATTGGGAGAACAACTGGAAGGCCTATTTTAAACCCATCCCCGTGGGCAAAAAGCTGCTCATCCGCCCCACCTGGGAGGATGAATACGACCCTCAGGGCAGGGTGGTTATGAACCTTGAGCCGGGGCTTGCCTTCGGTACGGGCACCCATCACACAACAAGGCTCTGCCTTGAGGTGCTGGAAAACTACATCACCCCGGAGACCACAGTGCTGGACATCGGCTGCGGCAGCGGCATACTTTCCATCGCGGCTTTGCTTTTGGGAGCCAAAAAGGCGACGGGTGTGGATATAGATAAGCTGGCTGTAAAAACCGCCGAAGAAAACGGCAGAGCCAACAGCATCGACCCGGAAAAGTTCCTTGTTATAAACGGCAACCTTACCGACAAGGTGCAGGGGAAATTCGATGTGGTGGTGGCAAACATAGTCGCGGACGCCATAATAACCCTCAGCGCCCAGGTTCGTCAGTTTATGGCGGAGGGCGGAGTTTTCATAACCTCCGGCATAATAGATATGCGCGAAAAAGAAGTGACTGAGGCTCTGGAAAAAAACGGCTTCCGGCTCACCTCACGCAAGGAGAGCGGCGGCTGGCTGTGCCTGACGGCTGTTTAATTCAAACCGCCTGTCAAGCCGCGCATGATGTGTTTGCCAAAGCTTAATTTTTAATGATCAACATTTGTGGCGCGTGAAAAAACGCGCGGAGTAGTTTATGTTTGTAGATATTGCTAAAATCAAGATAAAGGCGGGGGACGGCGGCAACGGAGCCGTTGCCTTCCACAGAGAAAAATATATAGCCTCCGGCGGCCCAAACGGCGGCGACGGCGGCAGGGGCGGCAACATCGTTTTTGTTGTTGACGACAACCTTGCCACTCTTTCGGATTTCCGTTACAAACGCAAATACAAGGCTGAAAACGGCAAAAACGGAGAGGCCGGCAGACGCTCGGGCAAAAGCGCGGAGGATTTTATCATCCGCGTGCCCAGGGGCACGATCATCCGCGAGGTGGAGAGCGGCGTGGTCATGGCGGATATGTCTGACACAGAGCGCTTTGTTGCCGCAAAGGGCGGCAAGGGCGGCTGGGGCAACGCGCACTTCGCCACACCCACAAGGCAGACCCCCCGGTTTGCCAAGGACGGCACCCCCGGGGAGGAATGGGAGGTGAGCCTTGAGCTCAAACTCCTTGCGGACGTGGGGCTTATCGGCTTCCCCAACGTGGGCAAGTCCACCCTTGTTTCCGTTGTCAGCGAGGCTAAACCCATCATCGCGGACTACCATTTCACCACCCTTACGCCGGTTTTGGGCGTTGTATATATGGGCGAGGGGAATTCCTTTGTTATGGCGGATATCCCCGGGCTTATCGAAGGCGCCAGCGAGGGCATAGGCTTAGGCCATGAGTTCCTTCGCCACGTGGAGCGCTGCCGTATGCTGGTGCATATTCTTGACGCGGCAGGCAGCGAGGGCAGGAACCCCATAGATGATTTTGAGAAGATAAATTCCGAGCTTGAAAAGTTCAACCCTGAGCTTGCAAAGGCGCCCCAACTTGTGGTCGCCAACAAAATAGACCTTGCCTCCGACGAACAGCTTGAAGAGCTTAAGAATTATATCGAGGGCAAAGGGTATAAATTTATGACCATGTGCGCCCCCATCCTGATGGGCACCCAGGAGGTCGTAAACGAGATATGGTCAATGCTTTCGGAGCTTCCGCCCATCACAAGATACCAGGCGGAGGAGATACCCGTTGAGCTGTTCGAGAAGAAAAAGGACAGCGGTTTCACAATAAGAGTTGAGGACGGAGTTTATTTTGTTGAGGCGGAATGGCTGCTGAAGATACTCCAGCGCACGGATCTGGACGACTACGAATCTTTGCAGTATTTTCAGCGCGTCCTTCAATCCAGCGGCATAATAAAAGCCCTTGAGGAAAAGGGCATTGAGGAAGGGGACACGGTTTCGATATATGACCTTGAATTCGATTTCGTCACATAACGGAGAAACAAACCCAAAGCTTCTCAGCCCGCTTACTCTGGCATTTATCGGAGATTCGGTTTTTGACCTGATGATGAGGGAATACTATGTAAAACAGGCGAACCGTCCGGTGAAGGCGCTGCATTCCCTTGCGGCAAAACAGGTCTGCGCCAACGCCCAGTCCCGGGCTGCGGAGCTGGTGCTCCCCATGCTTACGGAAGAGGAGCAGGCGGTTTTCCGCAGAGGAAGGAACGCCCACACATCCCACACGCCCAAAAGCTCCACGGAGCAGGATTACCACAAGGCCACAGGTCTGGAGGCTCTGTTCGGGTTCCTGTACCTTAACGGGCAGGCGGAAAGGATAGCCGAACTGTTTAATGTAATTGTGGATGCCATTGGGGGGCAGGAGGAGTAATGGGAAACAAAATCAAAAAACCTGTAAACAAAAAATTTATCAAGGATTTTTTGATCGACAATCTGTTCTGGCTTGCCGGGACAGCGTTGTATTCCTGCGGCGTGATAATGTTTGCCCTGCCCAACAGAATAGCTCAGAGCGGAATGTCGGGCATTGCAATCATTATCAACTATCTTCTCCACACACCTGTCGGTTTGACCAATTTTGTGCTTAACATCCCCCTGCTGATATTTGCGTGGATCTTTCTGGGCAGGAGCTTTGTTTCCCGCACCCTTTGGGTGACGGGTATGCTTTCGGTGATGCTGGATCTGTTCAGCGGCATACTTCCGAAATACGAGGGGGACAGGCTTCTTGCGGCTTTGTTCTGCGGAGCCCTTTCCGGCGCGGGTCTTTCGCTTGTGCTCAAAAGGGGAGCCACCACCGGGGGCACGGATATCATAGCAAGACTCGTCCGAAAAAGATTTCCCAGGGTGCCCATGGGCAGCGTGATTTTTGCCGCGGACGCGGTGGTGATAATCCTTGCGGCGGTGGTTTTCCGCAACGTGGAGAGCGCCCTTTACGCCGCCATAGTCATCTTTACCTGCACAAGGGTCATCGACTACGTGCTTTACGGCATGGGCGGCGGCAAAATGCTGATGGTCTTTACCGACCGGGCGGAGGAGATCACCGAAAAGATCACCTCAAACTATCCCAGGGGAGTTTCCGTTCTGCCGGCCAAGGGCGGCTACACCGGGGAGGAGAAAAATATGCTCCTCTGCGTGGTGCACAACAACGAGGTTTCAAGGATAATGAAGCTGATAGAACAGACAGACCCGGGCAACTTTACAATAATAACCCGCGCCTCCGAGGTTCTGGGCAAAGGCTTCTCGGAGTAGCAGGTTCAAATAGCATATAAACAAATTCAAATAAAAACAGAAGCGAGGTTTATTTATGTCAGGACATTCAAAATGGAGCACCATCAAGCGTAAAAAGGAAAAGACGGACAATCAGCGCGCCAAGGTCTTTACGAAGATCGGCCGCGAGATCGCTGTGGCGGTCAAATCCGGCGGACCGGATCCCACGGTCAACTCCAAGCTCAAGGACGTTATCGCCAAGGCAAAGTCAAACAACGTGCCCAACGACAATATTGAGCGCATAATCAAAAAAGCCGCCGGCGAAGGCAGCGCCGACAACTATGAGGAGATCGTCTATGAGGGTTACGGCCCTTCGGGCATTGCGGTCATAGTCGAGACCCTTACCGACAACCGCAACCGTACCGCGGCGGAAATGCGCCACTACTTTGACAAATACGGCGGAAATATGGGCACGTCAGGCTGCGTTTCCTTTATGTTCAGCCGCCAGGGCGTTATAGCCATCGAGCAGGAGGGCATTGAGGAGGAGACCCTTATGGACGCCGCCCTTGAGGCAGGCGCTGTGGATTTCCTTATGGATGACGGTATCTATGACGTGCGCACCGAGCCCAATGATCTGGGCAAGGTTCGTGACGCTCTTGAGGCGAAGGGCTACAAATTCCTTTCTGCCGAGGTTGAATACATCCCCTCCACCTACACTGAGCTTACAAATGAAGATGATATAAAGAACATGGGCAAAATGCTTGAGATGTTTGAGGACAACGACGACGTTCAGGCTGTCTGGCACAACTGGGAGAATTCAGACGCCTACGATCTGCTGTGATTTCCGGACAGATCAGGTCAGCCCACAGGCTTGTACATAATTATCCTGATTTCAAAATTGTCTTCCTTTTCGGTGGGGTCATAAGTTATCCTCACCGAATGGGAGTCTCCTGATCTGTGCTCAAGGCAGTAGCTGTCGCCCTCATATTTCGGCGGAGTCCACTCCTCGGGCAGGTTCAGGCTCTGAGCGTAAGCGAGCACGTCCTCCTGCCCTGCAAAGCTGTACTTTACGTACATGGTCTCCCTGCCGGCGGAGGAGAGGGAGCGGACGGCGTAAACGGTGCCGGAGCCCTTGTATTCCGGGATGATGCTCCAAATATTTGAGAGTATCTGATCGCTGCTTTTCGTGGTGGTCTCCCGAACAACGGTCACCCTTTGCGGCGGAGCCTTTTTAACCTCCCTGCCGCAGGCGCACAGAGCGGAGCAGAGGCAGACGAGAAAGATCAGCGCGGTTTTTTTCACACTATCACCAAGCCTTTCGGGCAAAAGCAGTTGATTTAAAAATCACCGTTTGGGGTTTGTTAAATCAACGGTTTTTCGGAATTTATTTGACGTCTGTTTTAATTATACCACATACCGCAGAGCCGGGAAAGGGATAAAATGAGTAGTTTTCTTTTGACCATATCCAGATATTGGCTGTCTCTCCTCGGATTGACGGTCCTTGTTCCCTGCGTCATTTCTTTGCTCAGACAAAAGCTCCCGGCGCCCCCCGAAGCCTGTTTGATAAACACCGCCAACGGGGATAAAATAGACCTTATCTATTGGGAAAACTCAATAGGCAGAAACGCATCAAACGACATCGTTCTTAATTATAACACCATATCCCGTTACCACGGAGTCATAAGCCGCAGACGGGACGGCTGGTACGTCACCGACACAGGCTCCAGCGTGGGCGTGTTCGTCAACGGCGAGCAGATCAAAAAAACCTGTCAGATATTCCATGGGGATAAAATAACCTTCGGCGGAGCGGCTATGGTTTTTGAGACAGAAGAGGGCCGCCAAAACGACATCCGGTTTTCAAAAAATGATCTGAAAGGGCAGGGACAATATTGATGGAAAAAATTACGCTGCCCAACGGCCTGCGCATCCTGCTTGACAAGGAGGAGCGCGCCAGGAGCTGCACCATAAGCATCTGCATCGGCAGCGGCTCCGGGTATGAGACGGACACTGTTCCGGGCATTTCGCATGTTATAGAGCATATGCTTTTTAAGCGCACGGCCGGCAGAACGGCCTTTGATATCTCAAAGGAGATGGACGCCATAGGCGGCGTGCTTAACGCCTACACCACAAAGGAGTACACCAGCATATATGCCAGAACCCTTACCGAGCACACGGATAAGGCCATGGATATCATGGGCGATATGCTCTGCAACTCCAAATTTGACGAAAAGGATATTGAGCTGGAAAAGGGCGTTATCAAGGAAGAAATAGCCATGTATGAGGACAGCGCAGAGGATCTGTGCTTTGACAAATTCTACGAAAGCGTCTGGAGCGAAAGCGAGCTGGGAGGCAACATCCTTGGCACCAGGGAGAGCGTGTCCTCCGTCACAAGAGAGGCTTTGCTGGACAGGCTCGGCAAAATGTATGTGCCGGAGCGTATGACCATAGCCTTTTGCGGAAACTTTGACAGGGATTCCGTGGCGGCGCAGTGCGAAAAATTCTTCGGATCCCGGGCAAACACCGGCAATCCAATGACCGTTTCCACTGCGGAGTACGTTAAGTCACAGGTGTTTGTACCCAAGGACTTTGAGCAAAATCAGCTCATCATCGGTATGCCGGGCATAGTCAGAGAGGATGACCGCTATTACGCCTTGAGTCTTGCGGTAAGCCTGCTGGGCGGCGCAAGCTCGTCGAGGCTGTTCCAGCGTATCCGCGAGGAGCTGGGTCTGGTTTATTCCGTGGACGCCTTCAACGCCAGCTACACCGGCGCCGGTGTGGTGGGTGTCTCCATGGGTCTTGCCCCGGCAGCGGAGCAAAAAGCCCTTGAGGAGGCTCTCCGCATAATAAAGGAGTTCCCGGATACCGTTACTCAGGAGGAGCTTTCCCGGGCGGCGGAGCAGTCCGTGGCTTCGGTGGTCATGGGGATGGAGTCCATGGCGTCAAGATCCTCCGGGATGGCTCGCAACGAGCTTTTGTACAACCGAATAGAGTCCGAGGATGAGATCATCGGCAGAATAAGGAGTGTCACCCTTGAGGAGCTTAAAAAAGTCTCAGGCGGGATATTTGATCTGAACAGGCTTACCATATGCGCGGTGGGCAAGGGCAAAAGCGCCCTGGACTACCGCAAAACGGTTGACGATATTTTAAGCAGAATGTGATCTGTCACAGAATATTTGTTGGGGAGAAAAAACGTGAATACGGTAAAAGAGGCAAAAAGAATAGTTATAAAGGTGGGCACCTCCACCCTTACCCATCACACGGGCAAGACGAATATAAGGAAGATGGAAAAGCTCACGTCCGTACTTTCGGATCTGCAAAATTCCGGGCGCGAGATCGTGCTTGTCAGCTCCGGCGCAATAGGCGTTGGCGCCAGCAAGCTGGGCATGAAGAAAAAGCCGAAGGAGACCGACGAAAAACAGGCGGCGGCGACAGTCGGCCAGTGCGAGCTGATGTTTATGTATGACAAGCTCTTCAGCGAGTACGGCCACGTTGTGGGTCAGGTGCTGCTCACAAGGAGCGACATCGAGGATCCGGAACGCAACGTAAATCTTACAAACAACTTTGAAAAGCTTTTCTTATACGGAGTGATCCCCATAATAAACGAGAACGACAGCGTGGCTGTGGATGAGATCGTTTACGGGGATAATGACAGCCTTTCGGCAATAGTGGCAAAGCTTGTAAACGCGGATCTGCTGGTCATCCTTACGGATATCGACGGGCTGTTTACCTCAAATCCTCAGGAGGATGAAAATGCCCATATAATCCCCGTGGTGGAGGAGCTGACGGAGGATATAATGGCCCTTGCCGGCCCCAGCGTTTCAAAACTGGGCACAGGGGGCATGGTCACAAAGCTCCAGGCGGCAAAAATAGCCGGCGAAGCGGGCATAGATACCGTTATAATGAACGGTTCGGATCCCACGGATCTATACAAGCTGCTTGACGGCAGGCAGATAGGCACTGTAATTAAAGCGTCAAAAAAATAATAAACAGGGAGCTGGATTTATGGATATCAAGATCTTGGGCAGCAAGGCGAAAGAGGCGGCCCGTGTGCTTGCCCGCGCAGGCAGCAATCAGAAAAACAAAGCCCTTGAGGCTGTCGCCGGGGCTCTTGTGGCGAATACAGATAAAATCTTGTCCGCAAACAAAGAGGATATCGACAGAGCGCAGGCGGCAGGAATGGCTCCTGCCATGGTGGACAGGCTCACCCTTACGCCTGAGCGCATAAACGGTATGGCTCAGGGCGTCCGGGAGCTTGTGGCCGCGGCCGACCCGGTGGGCAGGGTGCTCTATGGCGAGACCAGACCCAACGGGCTCAAGATACGCAAGGTCACCGTACCTCTGGGAGTCATAGCGGTCATCTTTGAATCGCGCCCCAACGTTACGGCGGACGCGGCGGCTCTTTGTCTTAAATCGGGCAACGCGGTGATACTCCGCGGCGGCAAGGAGGCAATAAGCTCAAACATAGCCATCGCCGGAATCATGCGCGGCGCGGTGGCGGAGGCCGGTCTGCCGGAGGACGTCATATCCCTTGTGGAGGACACCTCTAGAGACAGCGCCACAGCCCTTATGCGCATGAACGAATACGTTGACGTGCTCATTCCCAGAGGCGGCGCCGGGCTTATCCGCGCCGTGGTGGAAAACTCAACTGTGCCGGTGATCGAAACTGGTACGGGCAACTGCCACGTCTACATCGACAAGGCGGCGGATATCAATATGGCGGCGGAGATCGTTTTTAACGCAAAAACTTCCCGTCCCTCCGTCTGCAATGCCTGCGAAAGCCTGCTGGTGCACGAGGATATCGCGGAGCTGGCTCTTATCGCTGTGAATGAAAAGCTCAAAGAAAAGAACGTGGAAATCAGGGGCGACCAGGTCGCCTGCGCAATACTTCCCGATGCTGTTCCGGCAACGGAGGAGGATTTTGGCAGGGAGTTCCTTGATTATATAATTTCCGTCAAAGTCGTCAGCGGCATAGATCAGGCCATTGAGCACATTGCCCGTTTCGGCACGGGGCACAGCGAATGTATCGTTACGGAGGATTACAACGCTGCGCAGAAATTCCTTGACGAGGTGGACGCGGCGGCGGTTTATGTGAACGCCTCCACAAGGTTTACCGACGGCGGCGAGTTCGGCTTCGGCGCGGAGATAGGCATTTCCACCCAGAAGCTCCACGCGAGAGGGCCGTTGGGACTTGACAAGCTGACCAGCGAAAAGTTTATCATCCTTGGCTCCGGTCAGGTCAGATGATCAACGAAAAGGAGATTGCACCTATGAAATCAAAAAAGAGACCCGGCCGCAGGAGCCACAGATGGGCGTTCCCCCTGGGATTGCTGATTTTTGCCCTTGCGATAGTGGGCATTTTTTCCATCGGCTCCCGTGTTGTCAAAAAGATAGAAAATATCACCAACAAAACCGAACAGAGGGCGGAGTATGAAAGGTTCCTGAAGCCCGTGGTCATGAACGATCCCACTCCCTTTGATGATATCGAGCAGGCGAACATGACCGAGCTTTTGGATATTGCCATCTGGTCTTTGCTGGAGGATGACGCATCACCCAACAACTATGAGATCACAACAGGGGACAACCCCGGACTTGTCGTGCCCCAAAGCGACGTTGAGGCCGAGTTCGCAAGGCTGTTCGGCGACAAGCTGAAGCCCGTGCACTCAGACGTAACCGGTTATTCCTACACCTTTGTTTACGACAGCGTGAACAAGCAGTACATAGTGCCCATCACAGGCATTATGCCGGCCTACACCCCCTCCGTTGTCAAAATAAACTCAAAAGGCTCGTCCATTATACTCACCGTGGGCTATATCAGCGGAAACGACTGGGCGCAGGACGTTCAGGGCAACTATATTAAGCCGGAGCCTTCAAAGTATATGAAAATCACCCTGCGTAAAGACAGCGGATCATATTTTATCTCCTCCATCCAGTCCACCGAGAGCGAAGAGATAGTCACAGGCGAGACAAAAATGCCGGTCACTCTGCCCCCGGAGGGCAACGAGGTGACCATCCTTGAAACGGAGACCGCCACCACCGCAGCAGGGGAGACCTCCACCACCGAAAAGGGGCAGGAGAATGAAATTTCGGAGAACGAGGCTCAGGAAAACGAGGACAGTGAGCGCGGTAATGACTGACAAACTGAAAGGATGCTGTACATATGTATGTGCATGAGCCGATATATGATATAGACGAGCTGGCAAGGCAGAACCTGCATATCCATACAAACTTTTCAAAGTGCGCCAGGGAGGAAATGACTCTTTCCGCCATACTCAGGGCGGCGGAGGCAGCCGACCTTGAGATAATTGCCATTACAGACCACTTTAACAACGACAACACGGATAAGCAGTGTGTTGAGAGATACGAACAGCTCCGTATGCAGTACCGGGAGGAGAAGACCCCGGTGATGGTGCTTT
The DNA here is from genome assembly GCA_946626015.1 of uncultured Clostridia bacterium. GTDB lineage: Bacteria > Bacillota > Clostridia > Oscillospirales > Acutalibacteraceae > JAAZFZ01. Next base: position 9,653 of record CAMOTT010000039.1, read on the forward strand.
TCGGCTCTGAATTTTCCCTTTACGGCGTAGGCAAGAGCCTGGAAAAAGAAAAAACACGGCTGCGCATGGATTACAGGCTTTACGCCCCCAACCATTATCACCTTGATTATTGGGAGCATCCGGAGGATAAATCCCCCAGAGGCTATGCGCTCCACGGATACGAGATGATCAAGGATCTGATACTGAACAACAAAGAGGTGGACTGCATCGCCCATCCCTTTACAGGGCGATACATAGGTTCCCTTGAGGATCAGAATTCAGTTTCCGCCGCCCTTACGGACAACGAGCTGGGCGAGCTTTTCACCCTTGGAAGGGAGCACGGCGTTGCCTTTGAATTCAATTATTTTTCGGTTTACAGCAACCCGGAATTCGCAAAACGTATGTGGAACATCGGCAAGGAGACCGGCGCGTGCTTCAACTTCGGCATGGATTGCCATTGGCTCTCGATGGTTGACACGAAGCCCCTTGCGGAATTGATGAAGAAAATAGTGTGATCTATGGACATTAAAGCGATTTTATTCGATATGGACGGAGTGCTTATCGACTCCGAAAAAATAATGCTGGACGCCGCTGTCGATTCTTTAAAAGAGTATGGCATAGAGATCTTGCCGGAGGATTTTAACTTTGATTACGTGGGCGGCGGAGAGGACAGATTTATAGGCGGTCTTGTAAAAAATCACGGCGTGGAATATATCCCGGAGATGAAGGCCCTTGCCTACGAATATTACGGCAGGTATCTTGCAAAGGCGGAAAACGTCCTTTACTGTGATGAGAAAAACCTGCTGCTCTCTCTCAAAAACAGGTACAGGATAGCCCTGTGCTCAGCCGCCGACCTTGTTAAGGTCAGGCACAACATAAACAAGATCGGCGTGGAAGAAGGCCTGTTCGATTGCATAATCACAGGCAGCGACGTAACAAAATTCAAGCCGGATCCGGAGGTCTTTCTCAAAGCCGCGGAGCGGATAAATGTTCCGCCGGAAAACTGCCTTGTGGTGGAGGATTCGGTCAACGGCATAAAAGCGGCAAAGTCGGGCGGAATGTTCAGCTGCGGCGTCACCACCTCGTTCACCGCCGATGAGCTTCGCCGCGAGGCGGCTCCGGACAAAATAATTTCCACTGTGGCGGAGCTGGAAAAGGTTTTAAATTGATTTAAAATAAAATATTGCAAAAACCCTTGCATTGTTTATTGTAATGTGTTATAATTCTACAGCAATTCGCACATATGGGGCGGGCTCGCAAGTTGCGCCGCTGCTTTCAAGCGGTGTTTTGGGCTGACAAAACCCTGTATGGAGGATTAAACTTAAGGAGGAAAAATTATGTCAGTAGTATCAATGAAACAGTTGCTGGAGGCAGGCGTCCACTTCGGTCACCAGACCAGAAGATGGAACCCCAAAATGGCTCCCTACATTTTCACGGAGCGCAACGGCATCTACATCATCGACCTTCAGAAGACGGTCAAAAAGCTTGAAGAAGCTTACATGGTGATCCGCGACATCGCCGCAACAGGCGACGAGATCCTTTTCGTGGGCACAAAGAAGCAGGCTCAGGAGTCTGTTAAGGAAGAGGCTATCCGCTGCGGTATGCCCTACGTAAACGCCCGCTGGCTTGGCGGTATGCTTACAAACTTCAACACCATTCAGCGCAGGATCAAGAGACTTGCTCAGCTCAAGGCAATGGAGCAGGACGGCACTTTCGATATGCTTCCCAAGAAGGAAGTCATCAAGCTCAACCTTGAGATCGAAAAGCTCGAGAAGTTCATGGGCGGTATCACAGGCATGAGACGTCAGCCCGCGGCTATGTTCATCGTTGACCCCCGCAAGGAGAAGATCGCTGTCTCCGAGGCGAAGAAGCTGGGTATCCCGATCATCGCTATCGTTGACACAAACTGTGATCCCGATGAGATCGACTACGTTATCCCCGGCAACGATGACGCTATCCGCGCTGTAAAGCTTATCTCAGCCGCAATGGCGGACGCAGTTATCGAGGGCAGACAGGGCGAGCAGTCGGCTCCTGCTGAGGAGGAAGCTCCCGCAGAGGCAGAGGCAGCCGAATAATCAAAATTAAGACTATATTGCCCGCACCGTAAAAGTGCGGGCTTATTCTGAATAATTTACAAATGTATCGGAGGTAATTATTATGGCATTCACAGCTAAGGATGTTCAGGCTCTTCGTGAGAAGACCGGCGTAGGTATGATGGATTGCAAAAAGGCGCTCGTTGAGTGCGATGGCGATATGGATAAAGCAATAGATTTTCTTCGCGAAAAGGGACTTGCTTCCGCAGCGAAGAAGGCGGGCCGCATCGCCGCTCAGGGCGTTATCGGCGTTTACAATGACGCAGCCGCCTCAGCTCTTGTTGAGCTCAACTGCGAGACGGACTTCGTGAGCAACAACCCCGAGTTCAAGGACCTTGCAAACCAGATAGCAAAGACCGTTGTTGCGGTCAAGCCCGCTGATCTTGACGCGCTTAACGCGGCAACCATCGCGGACGGCAGCGTTACGGTTGCCGAGGCTATCCAGGAACTGTTCCTCAAGATCCGTGAGAACATGAAGCTTCGCCGTTTTGTGCTCGTTGAGGGCACGGCGATCTCCTACATCCACGGCGGCGGCTCAGTGGGCGTTCTCGTTTCTTTTGACACAGACGCCGGCGACAAGGCCGAGTTTATCGAGATGGGCAGAAATGTGGCCATGCAGGTCGCTGCTATGCGCCCCGAATATCTCAAGAAGAGCGACATTTCTCCCGAGGAGCTTGAAAAGCTCAGATCCATCACCGTTGACAGCGCGCTCAATAAGCCCGATTCACTTCCCGTTCCCATCCTCAAGAAGCTTATCGACAAGGCTTGCGCAGAAAAGCGCTGGAGCGATGAGGATATCTCCATCTACGAAGAGAAGAAGAGCAACATGAAGTTCCTCTTCAACTTCCTTTCAAAGGAAGCCTACGCTTTGCTTGCGGAGCTTGCTGTTGCCGGCAAGGGCGAGTTTATCGGAGAGAAGATCTTCAACGGCATGGTAGAGGGCCGCGTTTCCAAGCAGCTCAAGGAGATCTGCCTGCTTGAGCAGACCTTTGTACGTTCAGACCTGTTCGACGGCACTGTCGGCGGTTATATAGACAGCGTTGCAAAGAACCTTGGCGCAAAGATCGAGATAACCGGCTTCACCCGTTATGAGAAGGGCGAGGGCATCGAGAAGAAGGAAGACAACTTCGCTGACGAAGTTGCCAGCATGATCGGCTGATAATAAAATAATATGATTTTTCCGGAGCTGTCCGTTGGGGCGGCTCCGTTTTTTGTTGAGCCTGCAGCTTTTTAGTACCGGAAAAGCATTGAACTCTTATTTGGTTTATGGTAAAATATCCATATCGCGGCTTGCAGCTCAATGCCGCAGATATGCAAATAAAAGAATTGAGGCGATTGTTCATGAAACACACCAAAAGAATAGTTTCCCTGATGCTTGCGGTTTTGCTGATGTTTTCCGGCGCCGCGGCTGTGCTCGCTCAAGAGGCTC
>CAMOTT010000040.1 GCA_946626015.1 uncultured Clostridia bacterium
GACGCTGTTCGCTCCGTTGAAATTGGCAGCGGAGTGACCGGCGTGGGCGCCCATGCTTTTGACGAGTTTACAAACCTGACAAGCGTGGTCGTTGGCAGCGGAGTTGTCCGCATCGGAGCAAACGCTTTCTGCGGCTGCAAGAGCCTTAAAAGCGTGACATTAGGAGAAAATGTGGCCGATATAGGCGACTATGCCTTCGGCGGCTGTAAGGCACTTAACAGCATATCTTTGCCTGAAAGCTTAAAGCGGCTCGGTAACTTTGTTTTTAACGGAACAGCCTATTATGACAACACCGGGAATTGGACAAACGGCGCTTTATATAACGGTTGCGCTTTGATCTCGGTCAAATCCTCGGTGAAGGGCGCGTTTACGGTAAGATCCGGAACGCGCTGTATTGCCGGCAGCGCCTTTGCCGGTTGCAACAGCATCACGGGCGTAACCATCCCGGAGGGGGTAAGGAGCATCGGCAGCAGCGCCTTTGAACGCTGCGAGAACCTTAACAGCATTACAGCTCCCGACAGTGTGATCTGTATCGGAGCCGCAGCTTTTGCAGGTACAGGGTACTATAAAAATGAGAACAACTGGAATAAAAACGTCCTGTATCTCGGCAAACATCTCATCGCGGCGAAAACCTCACTTAAGGGCGCGTATACCGTGACCCCCGGAACGCGTTGCATTGCAGATTCCGCCTTTGCTTACTGCGCCGGCCTTACAAGCATAACGATCCCGGACAGCGTTATCCGCGTGGGCAGCCGCGCTTTTGCAGCCTGCTCAGGGCTTACGGATGCCATCGTGGGCAGCGGAGCGGAAACCGTCGGCGAAGAAGCTTTTGCGCAGTGCGTCAAGCTTGCCCGGGTCAAGCTTGGCAGCGGCGTGGAAAGCATTGAAAGGGGAGCCTTCTACGGCTGTAACGGGCTTGTTGAAGCGACGCTCCCGGCAGGAATGACCGATATCCGTGAATTTGCCTTCGGCGGCTGCGAAAAATTGGCGGAAGTCTACTATGCCGGTTCCCAGACTCTATGGAACCAAATAAATATCCGTTACGGCAACTCCGGGCTTGCCGCCGCAAGGGTACACTATAACTGGAACGGCGGAACACCTTCCCACGATCACAGCTACATCTCTGTTGTGACAAAACAGCCCACATGTACGGAACCCGGCGTGAAAACCTGCACCTGTTCCTGCGGCGACTGCTACACGGAACCTGTTCCCGCAGTGGGTCACAGCTTTACAAAATACGTCTACAACAACGACGCGACCACGGAAAAAGACGGCTCAAAAACCGCAAAATGCGACCGCTGCAGCGCAACGGACACTGTCACGGCTCCCGGCACAAGGCTTAAACAGACAACGGTTTCCATCCGCAACTATACCGCGAATAAAACGGTGGACTACAAGACCACCATTACGTTTTCGGCGGAGGTCAGGGAGCCTGTCTCCGGCGGTCAGGTACATTGGTTTATAGACGGGCAGGATAAGGGCGCAGGGGACACCTATACCGTCAGCAAAGCGAAAAAGAGCTTTACCGTTCAGGTGAAATACATAAAGGACGGTAAAACGCTCGCTGAATCCGGCGTGGAGTCTGTCAACGTCAAAACGGGGTTTTTTGCTAAACTTGCCGCCTTCTTCCGCTCAATCTTCGGAGGTCTGCCCAAAGTGGTGCAGGGCTGGTCAGGCGTGGAAATAGCTGAAAAAATACTGATTGAAAGGTTAGCGTATTGACTTTTTAGAAAATAAATCGCATAATTCTGATTTTTCATATTGTAATAGCCGAAATATTGTGATATCATAGTAAATTGAAGATATATATTGAAGGGAGGTATGTAATGTACTATATCGTGCTTGATTTGGAATGGAATAACACCTATGCACGAAAAACCAAGGGCTTTATCAACGAGATAATCGAATTCGGCGCGGTCATGATGGACGAAAAGCTGAACACCATCGACCAGTTTTCGACCCTCATCAAATCCCAGATCGGCAAAAAACTGAGGGGCAGGGTCAAGGAGCTCACCAATATCACCAACGAGGATCTTGATACAGGTATTCCTTTTACTCAGGCAGTCTCACAGTTCAAGCGGTGGATAAACGGCCGCGAGAACGTGCTGATGACATGGGGAGACGGGGACATCAGAGTTCTTATCGACAACTGCCGCTATCTTATGAACTCGCCGGAGATACCGTTCCTGAGCAACTATGTCAATGTTCAAAGCTATTTCCAGAATGTTGTCAAGGTGCCGGGGAAAAATCAGATAAGCCTGATGAATGCGGCGGAATTGATAGGCATAGATTATTCCGAATACACACAGCACAGGGCATTGGGAGACAGTATGCTGACTGCGGAATGTTTCAAAAGGATCTTTGAACCCGAGAGCTTTTCAAAATATATCAGAGTCTGCGATTCGACCTTTTACGAAAAGCTTATGTTCAAGCCCTATGTTATCTCTAAGCTTGACAGTCCCTTGGTGGACAAATCCATGCTGAACTACAAATGCAGGCAGTGCGGAAAAAAAGCAAAGTTGATTTCCAATTGGAAATTCTCAAACAGGAGCTTCAGAGCCTTGTACTATTGTCCGGTGTGCGATGAAAAAGTAAAAGTTTCGGTGAGTTTCAAAAAGTATTTTGACAGAGTAGAGGTCAAAAAAACATCCGTAATAGTCCCGGACACGGCGGATGTCAATATCAAATGATATTATTAAGAGGAGCTTTTCAGCTCCTTTTTATATTTATAAGGAGCTTTACTCCGAGTGGATATACGGCGGGAAAGGCCTGCATATTATTTTAAGCTTATCTGTTGAATAATTGGGGATTTGATAGTATAATGATTTTGTAATATAGTTCTTTTTTTTGAAAGGATTTTTGATATGAAGAAATATTTTTGCTTTTTGATGGCCGTTGTTGTTTTGCTGTTGACCGCCGCTGCCTGCGGCAAAAAAACGGAACCCAACTCTGTGGATTTTAATTTTGAGACTGAGGCTCCGGACAAAAGGCTGCCTGAATTCAAGGGCGATATATCCGAACTTATGAAAAACTACTACATGGAGGCTTATTTTGACGGTACTTCAAATTGGGCGGCCGGAGTAAACGGCAATTTTTATCTCGGCGAACCCACTGTTGCCGATTTTTCCGCAGAGTGGCATAACATATTCAGCAAAAATTGCAGCTCCAGTTTTTATGACTATCTTTATGAGCACTATGAGTTCCTCAAAGATGGCGCATATTCCGTAAAATCTATAGACAAAAATTCAGATGAGATCATCGGCCGAAAGGCGCACAAGCTTGTGCTGTCTTCGCTTTACGGCGAAACAAACGCATATTATCTTGATGCGGAATACGGCTTTTGCCTCAAAATAACCGATCCCGACAACAGGACGATATTCGAGGTCAAAAAGCTGAATATCGGCAACGTAAAGTACAACGATCTTAAGTGGGAACAGCCGACAAATTATTACACCGGCACAACTCTGCCCAACAAAAACGTTAAACCCACCAACGTGTTCGTGGTGGATGATGATACAACGACTACCGTGGCGACAATAGATATAGAGAATAAGACTGCAGCAGCGACCGAGAAGAACGAAGCGACCACCGCTGCTGTTGATAAAGGAACCACCACTGCGGCTCCAAAGGCTGACGCCGCTACTGCGGCTCCAAAGAAATAATCTCCGCAGTCAAGTCTTTTACTTCGATCTGATACTAACAAGCGTGGTGATTATTTGAAAGAGAGAGTACACTGGATAGATATCGCCAAGGGCATAGCAATACTGTGCGTGTTTTTCGGGCATACCGTAAGCACCCCCTCTTTATTGGTAAAGTTTGTCTACCTGTTCCATATGCCGGTTTTCTTTATGCTTTCCGGCTATGTTTTCTCAAACAAAAGGAATTTCAAGGATTTTCTGCTCGTCAAGCTCAAAACCGTGGTTCTGCCGATATTTACCATCGGCCTTGCGGGGGCAGTGCTTGTGGGCGCGGTTTTCCAAGTTGTTAAACACGAGGATCCGGGCTGGAAATGGTTGTTCCTCAACCCGATAGTGCAATATGGTACACACAGTCTTTTGTGGTATCTGGCGGCGCTGTTTGTGCTGCTGCTCATATTCTACGGCTTGACCAAGCTGTTTAAGGATAGGGTCAAGCTTCTGATCCCGGTGTCGTTTTTGCTGGGACTTGTCTCATATTGCTTTATCAGATTTGTGGGCATAACTCTGCCCTGGAGCATAGACACAGCCCTTGTGGCCCTGCCGTTTACCGCCATTGGCTACGGCATAAAGAAGGCGGATATTTCGCAAAAAATAAAGCACCCCGCGGTGCTCATAGTCGCCGCGGCTCTCTGCATAGCCGCCGGATATTTCAATTATTCGTATTTTGGCTCCATAGATATGCACACGAACGCCTACGGCAATATATTCCTGTTTTATATCGGAGCCGTTTCCGGCTCGATCATGGTGATATCACTGTCCATGCTGATAAATAAGAATGCACCGCTGGAGTATTTCGGTAAAAACTCGTTGATCTTTTATGCCTTTGAACCGGCGCAGTATTTCATAAACTTCCTGTTAAAGACCACCGGTTTTGCTTCTGGGGGCGGTCGTTCTTTAATTGTTATGCTGGCGGTAACTCTTGCAGCGGTGGCAGCTATAACTCTGATAAACTGCCTGCTGTCGCTGGAAATAAACCAATTTGCGCCATTCCTGATCGGCAAAACAAAGGAAAAGCAAGCTTAAATAAAGGTAACGGGTGATCTTTATGCAAAAATTGATGTCATATATGCGCTCCGCCATGGAGCAGTACGATATGATAGAGGAGGGGGACAGGGTCGCTGTGGGTCTCTCCGGGGGCAAGGATTCCGTGGCTATGCTGGCCGCTCTTGCAAAGCTCAGGAGCTTTTACCCCAAAAAATTCGACCTGGTTGCTCTTACAATTGATATGCAGTTCAATAACGAGCCGGGGGATTATTCCCGTTTACGCGAGCTGTGCGATTTGCTGGACGTGAAGTACGTGGTAAAAACCACTGAGCTGTACAAGATAATATTTGAAGTCAGGCAGGAGTCCAACCCCTGCAGCCTTTGCGCCCGTATGCGCAGGGGAGCCATACACGACCTTGCCAAAAGCGAGGGCTGTAACCGTCTGGCGCTGGGTCACCATATGGACGATGTGGCGGAGACCTTTATGATGAACCTGCTTAACGGGGGGCACATTGGCTGTTTTTCCCCTGTGACCTATCTGTCAAGGAAGGATCTTTACCTGATCCGTCCCATGATCTTTGCCCGGGAAAGCGATTGCGCCCGGGTGGTCAGGAGGAATGAACTGCCCGTGGTCAAGAGCCAATGCCCGGCAGACGGAGTCACCGAGAGGCAGGAGATGAAACTGCTGCTGACCTCATTTGAAAAGAAATACGGAAGCATCCGCAACAAGATACTGGGCGCAATGCAAAGGGGCAGCATAAGCGGATTTTAAACAAAATTTGCCGCCTGAATATGGCGATGGGTAAAATCAAATTTAATATATATTTTTGACGAAGGCAGCTTTTTTGAAAAGTGTTGCCTTCTTTTTTATGAAAAACGCTTGACTTTCACAATACTTCGTGATACGATGTATTGTGTGAAGGGAGGTATTGCATGGATGTTCAGTTGAAACGCGGCCTTTTGGAGATATGCGTATTGGCCGCCATCAAAAACGAAGAATCATACGGTTACAAGATCATCAAAGATATGAAGCCCTACGCGGAGTTGTCGGAATCAACTTTATACACTATCCTTAAACGGTTGGAAGCCGCCGATATGCTTACCGTGCGTACCGCGGAACACGGAGGCAGACTGCGGAAGTATTACCGCATTACGGACTTGGGACGAAAACGGATCGAGGACTTCGAGGGTGAATGGAAGGAGATCATGGCTATCTATCGGTTTGTAACCAGGGAGGATAATAAATATGAATAAGCAGGAGTTTCTTTTAAAACTGAGCGAAGGCTTGTCCGACCTGCCCCGGGAGGAAATTGGCGAAAGGTTGAGCTTTTACAGCGAAATGATCGACGACAGAGTTGAAGAAGGGCTTTCCGAGGCTGAAGCGGTGGAGGAAATAGGGCAGATAGATAACATCGTTAGTCAGATCATAGATGAAAAAACGATCACAAAGCCTGCCGGCGAAAGGATACGGACAAAGCGGCGGCTGCGCGCCTGGGAGATCGTTCTTCTGGTGCTGGGGTCTCCGCTGTGGCTGCCGTTGCTGCTTGTTGCTTTTGCTCTTTTGCTTACCGTCTACATTATGCTCTGGGTCATTGTGTTGTCACTCTGGAGCGTAGAACTTTCGCTGATCGCAGGCACCCTTGGCGGAGTTGCCACCGGCGTTTTGTCCATTGTGAGCGGCGGCGGTCTGCGCGAGCTGATCCTTTTTAGCATGGGTCTGGTTCTGGCAGGCTTATCAATTCTGTTGTTTTTCGGCTGCAAAGCGGCAACTGCGGGAACGTTTATTCTGACAAAGAAAATTGCCTTGAAGATCAAAGCGCTGTTTACGGGGAGGAGGATGCAGGATGAAACGGGCAACTAAGATATGGTTGATAACGGCTGTGCTGCTCATTGTTACAGGCGGTGCGGTTTTCTGCGGCGCCATGTCAAAAAACAACTGGGATTTTTCTGATTTGGACAAAAGGAATTATGATACCCGCACAGTCAGTATCACCGAGGATTTTAAAAATATTTCCATTGCTTGCAATACGGAGGACGTTTCTCTGCTCCCTTCGGAGGACGGAAAGTGCAGCGTGGTATTTTATGAGACGGAAAAAGAAACGCATACGGCTGTTGTAACAGACGGTACGCTTTCCATAGAGCTCTTGGATAAAAGAGAATGGTACGATCACATCTCGTTTTTCAGCTTTGACACGCCGAAAATAACATTGTATCTGCCCAAAACAAAATACGATTTGATTTATGTCGGAACGGATACGGGGGATGTTTCAATTGCGACAGAAGCTTCGCTGCCAGAGAAATTTAAATTTGGGAAGATCGAAGTTTCTACCGATACCGGGGATATTCGATGCGAAAACATAGGGTCGGGGGACGTCAAACTTTCGGTCTCAACCGGTCAGATAAATGTTGACTCGACCACTTGTGAAGGAACGGTGGAAATTCACTCCGGCACGGGAGATTTGCTTATGAGAGATGTTTCGTGTAAAACGCTCACAGCAAACGGCGGTACGGGGGATGTAACGCTGGATTCGGTTTTGGCAGAGGAGATGATCGCGGTCAAACTCAGCACCGGAGATGTGACTTTTAAGAGTTGTGACGCGGCAGGGCTGGCCGTTATAACCAGTACCGGCGATATAAAAGGCTCATTGATTACGGATAAGACGTTTGTTGCGCGAAGCAGTACGGGCCGGGTGGACGTACCCGAAAACACAAGCGGCGGTAAAGCGGTAATTACTACGAACACTGGAGATATCTCCATCACCGTTATAACATAAGATCAAAAAGCAAAAGCTCCTCTTCCGCTATTGGAAAAGGAGCTTTATGTTATTTTATTAGATTTATCTGACGGAGAATGTTGCCGAGATAGGCGCGCCGTACTCGTCCCAGACGCTGATAGGCGTCACCTTGACCGTGTAGGTCTTTCCGCTTTCAAGGCCCTCAAAGGTGTAGCTCAGGGTCTCGGGCATTGGCTCAAGATAGTATCCGGAGTAGATCTCTTTTTCCGCTATTGGTTTCTTTGTCGAAGCGGAGCCGTAGAGCGAGATGCGGTAGCCGTAGGGGCAGAGGTCATCAAGGGCCTGGGGGAATGTCACCGTTGCCGCGCCCTCGCCGTTCTGGCTTACTGTAACGGCGGCACAGTTATCAAATACCGGCAGTCCGGAGGTCTTTTTACGGGTGGAGGTGTAGGCAAATTCCGAGGGATCCGTCACGTTATCGACCTGCCAGATGAGCTGTTTTTCAGGCTCATCGGTGTTGGCAGGGGTGCGGAAGAAGTCGTCGGTTATCAGGTTGTAGGGCTGGATACGCACACGGTTTTTCGCGTCCACTTCGACTATCATAAACTGCGCTGCCGCTCCGGCGTCGTCGGGCACGGTGTTGTCGCCGATATCCTCCTCCATCTCAAGGTACTTGAGCGTGCCTGTGCCCAGCAGGGTGTAGCCGCACTGCCAGATGTTGAGGGGGTTGTTGATGGGGCCGTGTGAATGCCCTGAGAAGTTGAACACCTGAGGATGCTGGGCGTAGACCATATGCAGCGGCACGGACGCCCTTGTGAACCAGCTGCGGCTGACGTAAACGGTGTTCCAGATATGCCCGTGCTGCATGGTGAAAATAGGCTTGTTCGGGTCATCCTTTTCCGCCTTATTCAGCTCTTTGTTCAACCAGAGTATCTGCTTGGCGGTGTGCTTTGTGCCGCTGGGGCTGGGAGAGAGGCCGATGATGTGGAAGCCTTTTACTACCACGTGCTTGTCAAGGGGCTCGTCCATATTGCGAAGATAACCCTCATGACCGGTAGTTGAAAACTCATGGTTGCCCATAACGGTTATGAACTGAGTCTCCGGGCGGATGTTTTCATCCACGATCCTGTTGAGGATAGCGTATTCCTCATCCAGGCCGGTGTCGCAGTTGTCGCCCGCCAGCAGAACGGCGTCCAGAGTCTTATAAGTCTTGTGGCTGTCGCAGTAGCGGTAGGCTGATTGGAAAAGCTGTTCAAAGCGCTTCGCCATGGTGTCGTTGGTGACGGAAATGTGTACGTCCGAGGTGATGGCAAAGCGGAAAACAGGCTCAAATTCAGCCTGAGTTTCGAGGTTGATCAATTTGTTCATAAATTCCTGATCATATTTGGGAACGAAAGAAATGCCGGTGACCAGCATTATCAACGCCAGCGGCAGGCTTAAAAGCGCGCGTATTCGTCTCAACATAATAATACCTCCGATTTTTTGATTACAAAATATTATATCATATTTTATGAACTGTTATCAATAATAAAAAAAGAAAAATCATCAGCTTGCTTTTTCTCCGCAAATCTTTTTATATTAGCTCTTGACTAAAGCCCCCCAAACGGGTAAAATATAATTGAAAAGCGAGGCGATCAAAATGGCTGATGAATACAATCCCGACATTGTCAGCGTGGTTGATGATGACGGCAAAGAATATATGTTTGAAGAGCTTGACAGGATCGAGACCGATACCGGGTGCTATGTAGCTCTGCTCCCCATGTTTGACGAGCCTGAAAAAATGCTGGAGGATGACGGGGATATAATCATCCTTAAGGCTGAGGAAGAGGACGGGGAAGTCTACCTTTCGCAGATCGAGGATGACGAGGAGTTCCAGGAGATCGGCGAGATATTTGATGAGCGTCTGGCAAAGCTCTTTGCGGATGAAGAAGAGGAAGAAGACTGATTTTTACCCCTGCCTTGTGCGATAACTACGGTCCTAATGTAACCCAACACGTAATTTAAGGAAGTCTTAACTCCGGCATGTGGAATAGCAGACCTCCCGGGTTTTGCCCGGACGTTGGGAGCAAGAAGCTGTCGGGTGACATCCACCTGCTGAAAGCAGGTTGCAGCGGACCGTTCCCGGCTTGGCGGGGTTACTTATTATTTTGGGTGATATGAGTGCAACGGATAAATAACGAAGAAATTCTTGACATAATTCCATACAAACACGGCTTTCTGTTCGTCCAGCGGGACGATCTGCCGGACGGCAGCACAAGAGCGTCATTTTTTGCCTTTGATCATGACGGTATGTGCATACAGCAGGCGACCAAAAAGCTCTACCTGCAAACCAAATTCGGCCCTGCGTGGCAGTCCATCGCAGGTACTCTGGGCGATTTTATAAGCTGCAAGGCGGTTACAATGTCCAACGGCGGCGTTGTCGCCCTGTACGATGACGGCGAGATGCATATTTTCAACGTCCACGGCAAGGAGATCTGGGACGGCAGCCTGATTTACCATGACCATCCGGTGACGGATATTGCCGTGGATGAAAAAAGGCTTTGGGGCGTTGTGCCGGAGTTTAATTCCATCATAGATTATTCCCCTGTTGAGGAGCGGGTGATGCTCCGTATCGGCGGCGAGAAATCCAAGGCCTTCGATACCCCTGTGGGGATAACAAAGATCGTTGACAAGCTCTATATCTGCAACGAGGGCTCCAATAAGATACGCACAATAAGCCTTGAGAATTATTCGGTGAACGATTACATAGAGTTTGACGAGCCCGTCTACAAGTACTATAACATCTATGACCACGAATATGTGGTACTTGAGTCGGGAATATATATGCTATGATATAAACAAAATGAATAATGACCGTAGCGGAGCTGATCCCGTTACGGTCATTTGTTATATCGCTTAAGCGCCGTAAAATATCAGTTTTTCTTTATCCCCAGAAACTCTCGTATCTTATCCATGGCATCATTGTACCGCGTGGAGCGGTATATGTTTTTGGAGAGGTTCTTTTCACGCCTTGAGAGCGAGAGATTTTTCAGCTTTGCCATTATGGTGTTGTCGATTTCATCTCCGCCCACATTTTCAGCCGCATTGCCGCCCAACTTGGATCTGACTGTTTCTATCTTGGCACGGGCATTGCTGCTGATTGAATTTTTTGCGTTGTCCGCGTAGGTTCTGGCCTCGTTCAAGAAGTTGTTGATGCTGGCCTGAAGATCTTTCAGCTTTTCGTTGAACTTGGTGAGCTGGAAAACGGTGGCCACAGTGTCGATAAAGAAGATTATCAGCAGCCCTATGGCGACCCACATGATCTGTTTGTCTGTAAACAAATCAAGCTTTCCGGAGACAAACGGGTGGACTATCTTGACCACTATCACCGACATTGTGCCGAAAACAAAGGCGCCCAAAAGACAGATCCTGCCTTTGATATTGAATTTCCGTTGGCTGTAATCCCACCATCTGGCGTGAAAGACTTTTTCGAGGAACCAGGAGGTAAAATATTCAAGGGAACAGCACAGCGCCATGCCGGCAAAAAAGATGGCAACGGGATTGCTCAGCCTGCCGAGGCACAACCAGTCGATCACTGCGCCAAAGCCGTATATGGGGCAGCAGGGCCCGTTCAAAAATCCCCGGTTTATTAACTTCTTGTGGGTTATGGTGTAGAGCGTTGATTCATATAGCCAGCCCACAAAGCTATAAAATGAAAAATATATAATTAATCGGTATACCATAGTGATCGATCGTCCTTAAATTTTATTCTGAAAGAAGTTTGAAAAGCTCTCTGTAAGGGCTTTCGGATCTGCTGAATATTTCGTATGTGGCGCAAATCTTGTCCGATATGCAAACAATGACTCCCTCTCTGCATTTTGGCGGAATGTGGGTGAGGGGAAACATATGGCGCTGAATGATATTTTGCTCGGTCTCGTTTATCCCAAAGTCCCGGATGGCGTTTTTTAAAGCCTTCCCCGGGTGAAAAAAGCCGTGCCATTTGTGGGAATCGTCCTTTTCGTGCCAATCGTAAAGATAGTAGTCGTGGAGCAGCGAACCTCTTATGAGGCTCTTGCGGTCGCACTTCAGCCTGAGGAAATTCGCCATAAGCAGTGAGAGATAGGAAACGGCCACGCAATGCTCCAGTGTGTTTGTCTCCCCGTGCTGGGTGTACTGCTCCATCTGACGGAAGCCGGGGTGCCGGAGAAGCTCCGAAAATATGCTTTTGAATTCATCTGCGGTCTTGCGGTCATACTTTTTGTAATAAAGCCGCATCGCCATGTTTTGCTTGCTCATATATCAGGCCCCCGTTTTAAACAAAATATCAAATCAGAATTAAAATAAAGAATAAATCTCAAACCCGAGGCTTGACATTTTTTGAAAGCTCTTGTATATTATATTTAATGCCGATTGATTATACAATACTTTATTGTAAATTTTTAAAAAATATTATCCGGGAGGATGTTTATATGTTAGGTTTAGGTACTTGGCTTTTTGACGTTGACACAATGGTTTACAGCGGAGAGGGGATATTGATAATCTCCGATGACAACGGATCATACAAGTTTGTTGTCCAGACTCCGGACAAAAAGAAGAATTTCGACATCACCGTCAGAGAAACAGCGCAAAACGGCAACACGCTTGAGGCCATATTCGGCGTTTCACAGCTGGCAGGAAAGGATATCTACGCGTCGATAACCTTTAACGGCGATAAAGCAGAGGGCTATGTGAAGATCCCCTTTATAGGCAAGGTCAAAATCAAAAACGGCAGAAAGATAGCCGATTAAAAGATGCGCATTACAGCAAAACATACCATCCGTCACGGTAAAATGACAGGTGGTATGTTATTTTTTAGCTAAAATGCTGTACAATAAAAACGTTCGCGAACCCAAAGTAGATCAGCAGGGTGATGGCGTCCACCATTGTTGTTATCATGGGGCCGGCCATGAGCGCCGGGTCAAGCTTGAGAAGCTTGGCAAGTATGGGCAGGGAACATCCGATGCATTTTGCCACGATCACCGCGCAAAGCATTGAAAGACAAACAACAAAGAACACGTTTGTGGAGGTATCGCCGCCGGAGACGTAGCGTATGATCATCATTCTTGCGAAGTTTATCACCGCAAGGGTGACGCCGCAGATGAGCGCCACACGGATCTCCTTGAAAAGCACCTTGAAATAGTCCTTGATTTTTATTTCGCCAAGGGCAAGACCTCTGATGACCAGGGTGGAGACCTGATTGCCGGCGTTTCCGCCTGTGTCCATAAGCATGGGTATGGAGGCTGTCAGCCCGGCAATTAGGGCGAGTTTATCCTGAAAGTTTTCGATTATTATTCCCGTGAATGTGGCTGAGATCATAAGTATCAGCAGCCAGACGATCCTGTTTTTTGCAAGCTTGAAAACACCGGTTTTCAGGTATTCGCTTTCAGACGGCAGCAGCAAAGCCATCTTTTCAAAGTCCTCGGTGTTTTCCTCTTCGA
>CAMOTT010000041.1 GCA_946626015.1 uncultured Clostridia bacterium
ATTTCATCCAGAATTTTTTCAGCGCCGTCAAGCCTGAGGAAATCCTCGATTTTGATCTCCACAGCGCCGTATTCTTTTAACCCCTCGCCATCGTCAAAAAAGTAGTATGGCTTTTGTGTCGTTCCGTAATATATGAGCTCGCCATCTTCCTCAAAACACATGGCGTCATCCGCGTAAAGGGCGGCGGTGATGCCGTCGTCGGTGAGTTCAACTCCCCCCACCTTGCCGGAGATCTTTTCCTCCGCCGGTTCGCCGCTTTTCACCCTCCAGATATATGAGCGTGAGGAGTTCTTGCCGTATTCTTCATACACGCAGTAGGTGTTTTTTTCCGTTTTAAGCTTTTTCGCCAAGGCCGCCGCTGATTTTTTTCTCAGCAGCTCCGCCCTGCCTCTTGAAACAAACCACAGAGAGCCCTCGTTGAGCTTTTTGCCCACCATCTGATTGAGCTCCGCCTTTGACTCGTCTCCGGTGACGGCGAAGGCCTCGTTGCTGCCGTCCCCGTCATAGTCCCCGAAGAGTATCTCAAGCACCTTGTCTCCTGATTTTTCCTCCGAGAGCTGTTTTTCAAGGGTCATTTTAAGTTCAAGCTCCGTGGCGGGACCTTTTGGGGTATATGACGAGCAGGCCGCGGTGAGCAAAAGCGCCGCCGCTCCGCAGACCGCCGCAAAAATTTTTAAAACAGTTTTTCTCAATTCCCCTGCTCCTCCATCCATTTTGCCATAAGATCCGAAAGTCCGCTCTCGCGTTTTTCATGCTTGCCCTGAGAGCCCATATATTTCATAACGTCTCTTTTATTTGCCCCGGCGGATTCTTTCCTCTTTTCAAAATCAGAGAGCTTTTCCCGGTAGCCGCAAACGCAGAAGAAGGCCTTTTTCTCCCCTTCTCCCCTCATTTCCATCTTTTTGTGGCAGTTGGGGCACCTTGCGTTGGTGATGACCGAGACGCTTTTCCTGTAACCGCACTCACGGTCGGGGCAAATGAGCATCCTGCCCTTTTTGCCGTTCACGTCCAGGAGATTTTTGCCGCAATCCGGGCACTTCTCCCTTGTCTCGTTCTCGTGCTTGTAAACGCTGCTGTCCGCAATGACCTTTGACACCAGCGACGAGGCGTATTTCCTCATCTCTTTTATAAATTCATCGTCCCGGGCCTTGCCCTTGGAGATAAGCTGCAGCCGCTCCTCCCACTTTGCCGTGAGCTCGGCGGATTTAAGATCCGGGGGCACGATGTTTATAAGCTGTTTGCCCTTGGCTGTGGGCACGATCTCCTTGCCCCTGCGCTCTATGCTGAAGGAGTCGAACAGCTTTTCGATTATATCCGCTCTGGTAGCAGGTGTACCCAGACCGCCGGTACCGGCGATAACGCTCCTGAGCTTGGCGTCATCTATCTGCTGGGAGGGGTTTTCCATAGCCGTGAGCAGAGTGGCCTCGGTGTACCTGGCCGGGGGCTTTGTCTTGCCTTTTACAAGGCTTGCTCCCTTAACAAACACCGGCATACCCTGACTGAGCTGGGGCAGCTGCTGAGCCTTAGTGTCCGTATCCGTTTCGTCCTCGTCGATCAGCGTGCCGTAGACTGCCTTCCAGCCGGGGCTTTTTACTATCCTGCCCCTGGCGTAAAAGTTGTGCCTCTCTACCGTGGCCTTGACCTTGACCTCCTCATACTCAAACGGGGGGCTGAGCACGGCAAGGAACCGCTTTACCACAAGGTCGTAGATATTCCTCTCCTCGTGGGAAAGCTTTGACAGATCCACATACTGCTCCGTGGGGATTATGGCGTGGTGATCCGTCACTCTGGCGTTGTCGACTATATATTTCACCGAAAGAGGCTTCTGCCTGAGCACAGCCTGAGCGAACTCCTTGTAGGGCCCCACGGAAATGCTCCTGAGCCTTTCGGGGAGGGTGGCCACAACGTCGTCTGTGATGTATCTCGAATCCGTTCTGGGGTAGGTAAGGAGCTTATGGGTCTCATAAAGGCTCTGCATTATGGAAAGGGTCTGCTTTGCCGAATAGGCGTATTTTTTGTTGGCGTCCCTCTGTAGCTCGGTAAGATCATAGGCCGCCGGGGGAGCCTGCCTGCGGTACTCTTTTTTGACCTCGGTCAGAGTTCCTCTTTTGCCCTCCACAGCCTTGAGCACCGCCTGAGCGGCAGACTCGTCAAAAAATCTTGTCTGCCCCTTGGGGTCTTTATATGTGGCGGTAAATCCGTCGAATTTAACTGAAACACCGTAATAATCCTTTGGTTTGAATTTTGCTATTTCCTCCTCGCGCTTTACTATCAGCGCAAGGGTGGGGGTCTGCACCCTGCCGGCGGAAAGCTGGGCATTGTGCTTGCAGGTAAGGGCGCGGGTGACGTTCAGCCCCACAAGCCAATCCGCCTCCGCTCTGGAACGGGCGGAACGGTAAAGGTCATCGTATGCCGAGGCAGGTTTAAGGCTTGCAAAGCCCTCTTTGATGGCTCTGTCCGTCTGGGAGGATATCCACAGCCTTTTAGTCGGCTTTTTCCACCCGGCTTTCATCATTATCCACCTGGCGACAAGCTCCCCCTCGCGCCCCGCGTCCGTAGCTATGACAAGGTCGTCCACGTCATTGCGGCGCATCAGGGCGGAAACCGCCTTGAACTGCTTGCCTGTCTGTTTGATGACCACAAGCTTCATTTTTTCCGGCAGCATGGGCAGATCCTCCAGCCGCCAGGTCTTATATTTGTCGTCGTATGCCTCCGGGTCCGCAAGGGTCACCAAATGACCCAGCGCCCAGGTGACTATATATTTAGGTCCTATTATGCAGCCGTCGCCGTTCTGGCGGCAGCCCATGACCCTTGCTATCTCTTTTGCCACGGATGGTTTTTCCGCAAGCACCAGTGTCTTGCCCATGTTGATATCTCCCTGAGTATAGTTTTTAATTCGCCTTGTTGTGCAGCTCAAGCCTGAGCTTTGAATAGACTATTTTCTGGCTGCTGTAAAGTCCGTAATAACCCGACATCATATAACTTGCTCCGCAGGCTATGGCAAAGAGTATCATACCCTGTGAACCAAATAACTCCACGCTGAGGATTATGGATGATATGGGGCTGTTCACTACTCCGCAAAAAAGCGCCACCAGACCCACGGCGCCGCCGAAGCCCGCAGGCAGACCTATCGCTCCGCCCAAAAAGCAGCCCAAAGTTGAGCCCACAAAGAAGGTGGGCACGATCTCGCCGCCCTTGTACCCGGAGCCGATGGTAACGGCGGTGAACACTATCTTTAACAAAAAAGCATAGGGCACGCACCGCCCGGCTATGGCCTGAGAAATAATATTCATGCCCGAGCCGTTATAATCCCTGTTGCCAACCAGCAGGGTAAGGCCGACTATTACAGCTCCGCCCACAAAGGCGCGAAGGAAGGTGTTTTTGAATAACTTTGCCATACAGCGCTCCGTCTTGTGCAGAGCAAAGCAGAAAACTATGCTCACCAAGGCGCAGCCGATGCCCAGCACAAGCACCCTGCCGATGTTAGGCCAGCTCAACGCCGGGATCTCCTGAATGACAAACCTCACGGGCTCGATGCCGAAAAGCCGGGAGATCCAGTAAGCCGTCAGCGCCGAGGAAAGGCAGGGGATCAGCGCGGCATAGTAAAGGGAGCCCACGCTTATGACCTCGATGGCAAAAAACGTGGCGGTCAGGGGCGTGCCGAAAAGCGCCGAGAAAACACCGCTCATGCCGCACATAACGACCATGCCCTGATCTTTGTTGTCAAGCCTGAATATGCGGCCTATCTTTGAACCTATGACGCCGCCCAGTTGAAGAGCCGCGCCCTCTCTGCCTGCCGATCCGCCGAACAGGTGGGTTATGACCGTGCTGGCAAATATCAGCGGAGCCACCCAGAAGGATACCCTGCCGTCCTTGCGCACGGAGTTGAATATTTGATTTGTTCCCGTATCGTCCGGCCTTTTACACAGGCGGTAAAGCCCTGCGATGACCAAGCCCCCCAGAGGCAGCAGGAAAATAAGAAAATCGTGATTTTCCCTCAGCGCGGTCACGTCCTCCACGCTTTTGTGAAAGAGGGAGCCCACTACTCCGCCTGCTGCTCCGCTGACGGCGGCTATGAACACCCATTTTAAAAATGTCCATACAAACTTTACCGCTGTCTTAAAGCCGTGTTCGATTTGTTCCATCCTTAATCATCTCGAAAAATCATTGTTGTTTAAATCTGAACCATGACAGTATCCTGCCGATAATATCGCTCAGGTATGATAAAAGCTTTTTCCCGAAGGATACCAACGGGCCGTCCTGCTCCCCGGGTTTTTCAACCTCTGTTACCTCCGCGGTCTCGTTATCTTTTATGATCGCGAAGCTGTCTATCCTTTCTGCTTTGCCGTCAACAAGGGTATAGGCGTCATAATAGAGAACCCCGCCGCTCACATGGTAGGCGGTGAAGGTGGGCGTCTTAACGTCCGCGATGACCTCCGCCCTTGGGAAGAGCTTATCCGTCTGCTTGTTTGTCTTTGTGGGGTAGAATTTGACGCCGCTCGTACCGGCTATGGAATAGATGGTGCCCCTGGGTTCGATCTTAGCCTCATACTCCCTGCCGTCAAAGGCAATGGTTTTTGTCTTTGTGCGGACTACCCTGTTGCTGTCCATAACGCCTGTTCTGAGATAGGAGTGATCGTGCCCCTGAAGCACAACGTCTATGCCCAGATCCGGCAGCAGCTTGCCCAGCTGTTTGCGTAAGGCGGCAACGTCCTTGTCGTCATAATGGGAGCTGTTTGAGTACAGCGCCTTGTGCAGCAGCACGATCTTCCACTGAGCCTTGCTGGCCTTGGCGTCCTCTTTGAGCCAGTTTATCTGGGTGTCGCTGAGAGCCTTTTTGCCGTTAAGATCGTTGGTGTTGAGAACTATAAAATGGATGTTGTTGTAATCGTATGAATAATAAACTCCGGTGTAGGTGCTCTGCTTGGGGATATTTGACAACGGGAAATTGACCGGGATAACGTCCCCCTCGTCCTCGTGGTTCCCCGTGGCGCTCATTACGGGCTTTTCGAGCAGAGTATCGGAGGCCGTGTTGAAGTACCACTGCCACTGGTTCGCATTTGTGCCCTTGTCCACGTTGTCTCCCGTAGAGGCGATGAATTTGCTCTCCGGGAACATTTCAAACGCGGTTTTCAGCACCATTGACCACGAGCCTGCGTACTGCTCCTCGTTCTGCGACTGGGGATCTGTGACATGGATGAAGGCGGCTGTATCTGAATTATCCTGGGTCTCGATAACACCCACGGGGCTCCACCAGTTTCTGGCCGCGTCACCCACCCTGAAGCAGTATTTTGCGTTGGGTGAAAGTCCTGTAAGCTCGATAAGGTGCCTGTTGAGCCTCATGGTGTGGGATAAAATTCCCAATACGCCGAAATCCACTCCCGGATACTGCCTGTTCACCTGCTTTAACGTGGCCTTTACGCCCGCCCCCGTTGTGGGCTTGCCGGTAAACACCGGGTTCTCGCTGTAAGGGACGAGCTCGATATCCGTGCCGGTGACGGAATACTTTGTAAACCAGCAGACGTTTCTGCCTGTGGCCGCGTCGCTGTTGAAGGTTTGCACGATATTTGACGGCAGCCTGTACTCGCCGGCGGTGGGATACACTTCCACCCTGCCGTTATAAACAAGGGTCTGGTCAAGGTCGTAAACGTCGTTATCGTAAACAAAGCCGGATATTATTTCGCAGATAGTGCTGCCAAGTCCCTCGGTCTGGCTCCGGGTCCAGTATTCGTCCATAACGCTGTTTAGCACGTCGTTAAGGCTGCTGTACGGCAGTATGCCGAGCCCGAATACAAAGTCCACAAGAGCTTTTATTGTATCGCTGCCCTTGAGCAGAGCCTTGAGCACAAAATCGAGGAAGGAGCCTATCGTTTTGCGCGTTATATCTTTGGTAAAAACGGGGCTGAAATTTATGCTGAGGTTCGACAATATCTCATTCTGCACAAGGTCGTTGAGCAGCACCTCTATCAACACTGACATCAGCCTGTCGGTGTTATCTCTGCTCCTGAAGCCCTCCATGGCGTCCAGCACGAATTCATCGTCGCGGACATCGTAGGCCGGGTTGTAGTTGTAAGCCATAACTGATTCCGCCAGATCCTTCAGCGTGCCGTAAGAGCCGGAGCTGCCGAAGTTGAGGATATCCCTGAACTTTGTGCAGGGTATATCGGAGACCTTGACGGCCATTATTTTATCCACAGAACTGTTGATAACGTCGCAGGTGTGGTCAAGGTCGTTTATGTAAACGTCATCCACCTGCTTGAGCATATAATCCACAAGCCCCATTACGTTTTTGGCCGTAAATATATCCACCTTGCCCACAGATATGCCGCCCTTAAGGACGCTGTCTATCATATCCTCGATGCTTATATCGTTTTTCAGGAGATAACCGCCAAGACCGCCGGCTTTGATAATATCCTTGAACAGATATTTCAGCTTGTTTGCGGCGGCGTCTTTAATAAACTCCCCCACCCCGTTTTCGCCGAAGGTGCAGCCGAAGGAAAACGTGCTGGCGTAGGGCGACGCATAGGTCACGCCGTTGGCGGTCACCTGCTCCTCGCAATCCACGTCAAGGGTATCCACCTTTGCCGTAATCTTATCATCGGCGGAATTGGAAGTAAAGAAGACCTCGTTGAAGGTATTGGGATAGCCCGAAAGAGAGGCGGTGCAGATGTCGTAGAGCGTCTCGCCGTTATCCGAGACGCAGCTGCCGATATCCCCGACGTGTATGTGCCCGGAGAACCAGAAGTGCATACCGGCGTCGGCAAGGGTCTCCCTTGTCTCAAGCCAGTCGTCCAGCATGAAGGCGGCGAAGATATCATCCTCCATGCCGAAGTGCTCGCACAGGTTATGGTGACCCATACCGATGACTTTCTGGCCGCACCTCTTCGCGTCCGCTATCTCGTTGAGTATCCAGTTTTTAAGCTCGGGTGAGATCTTGCCGCCCGTTTCGTTAAAATCGGTTCCCTTTGAGGTGTAGTCCGCGGAGTATTTGCAGGTATCCACGGCGATGAGCCTGTATTTGCCCAAAACGGCGGAATAGGTAAGCCCGCCGCCCTTGCCCTTTGATGGGGTGTAGGTGTGGTAGGCGTGGTCGTAGCCAAGATCCTTGTAGAACTCCCGGAACTCCTCCGGCTTGGTGCGCTGGATAGCCTGAAGCTCCCCTGTATGGAAGGACTGTGCGGAGTTGTTGTTTATATCGTGGTTGCCGGGAATAACAAAGACCTCAAGCCCGGATTCCTTTTCAAAGCTGTTAAGTATCTCCGCCAGCTTCTTGTGGCCCGTGTACTCGCTGTCCTTTGTAAGGTCGCCGGGTATGAGCACATACTCCAAGCCCCTTGTCTTTGCGTGTTTGCTTATAGCTCTCAGGGCGGTTTTGAGCAGAGCCTCCGACTGAACGAACTGCTTCGCCGCGGCCTTTGAAAAATTGACGAACTCCTCGCAGTAATCGTTGGTCAGCTCCTTGGGATAAAAATGCAGATCGGACATGACCGCAATGTTCAGCTCATACTGAGTATCCGCCGCAAAGGTGCCGGCCGGGATAAGCGCCGTTATCATCAAAAGGGAAAGCAGCATGGCTATAAAAGCGGTAAGCTTCCTTTTAACGCTCTTCATAAAACTATCCTCCGTCAATACATTCAGATATACTTGAAAATGTTGCCCACGTTCCTGATGATGTGGGGAATACGGCCTATGAGCTGACGCTTGCCGCCCTTTTGACCGTTAAGGGTCTTTATCAAACCGATGGCGGCTTTTTCGTCAAAGACTCCGCAGCTCATAGCTATCATGCACCTTATGGGGGTCTGGACGGCCACCGCGCTCATAAGCGCCGCGTTGGGGCCCTTGTTGACAAGCTTCATAACACCCATTATGGTGTTGTATATCCTTCCGCCCCATTTGGTGTTTTTTGCGTCCTCAATGGTGTTCTCAAAGCTCAAGGGCTGATTTTTATCCCTCTGCGAGGGTGGGATCTTACCGCCGAGGACTGCCTCGAACTCCCTGTCCGTGACCTTCGCAGGATCGCCGGTATAATACGACGGTGCCGCCTGCCTGAGATCAGGCGCGTTCAGATCCTCCGTTGACGGCAGGGTTATTTTTCCGCTGAGTCTGATATCGCGGCTTGAGGCGCCGATAAGTATCTCAAACTCTCCGCCCTCCGTCTGCCAATCCGAAACGTTCGTGTTGTAGTAAGCAAAGGCTCTTTCGTCCGTTTCAATAACGGCCGTTTTTTCCTCGCCGGGCTCAAGGTAAATTTTCGTAAAGCCCTTGAGCTCCTTTTCGGGACGGAAAACGGTGCTCTCCGGATCCCTGACGTAGAGCTGGGCTGTTTCCGCTCCCGCTCTGCCGCCGGTATTTTTTATATTGAAACTCACCCTGAGTCTGCCTGTATCCGAAAACCCTTTTTCGTCTATATTCAACCCGGAATACTCGAACCTTGTGTATGAAAGCCCGTGCCCGAAGGGGAACAGAACATCCTTTTTGAAGGTGTCATAATATCTGTAACCGATGTAGACGCTCTCCCTGTATTCAACGGATTCAGTGCCGCCGGGGAAGTTGTTTCGGCAGGGAACGTCCTCCTCGCCGACAGGGAAGCTTTCCGCCAGTTTACCGCTTGGGTTCACCCTGCCGGTGAGTATATCCGCCACAGCCAGACCGCCGGCCTGACCGCAAAGATAACTGTTGACCACCGCCTTGACCTTGGAAAGCCAGGGCATGGAAACGGAAGAACCTCCCGAAAGCACCACTACGGTGTTGGGGTTTGCTCCGGCCACCCGGCTGATAAGCTCGTTCTGGTTCTCCGGCAGGCTCATTGTCGTCCTGTCAAAGCCCTCGGAGTCAAAGCTCTCTGTAAGCCCGGCAAATATGAGCGCCGTTTCGGCTCCCCTCGCCGCATTTACCGCGGCGTTTATCAGGCTGTTGTTTATCTTGTTGGTTTTGATCGAATATCCCCTCTCGTAGGCGGAGATATCCACCCTTGCCGCGGCAAGGGAGTCGTAGGCGTTATCCACACGGGTGGGGTTTATCAGCGAGCTGCCTGCCCCCTGATATCTGGGGTTCTTCGCCATCTCGCCTATAACGGCAACCCTTGCGCTCTTGTTGAGCGGCAGGATATCCCCCTCGTTTTTGAGCAGGACGATGGACTTCCCGGCTATCTCTCTGGCCAGCTCATGCTGCGCCTCAAAATCTACCGTGTAGCCTTTCTTGGCGTTTTTTTGCGCCTTGAATACCATATCAAGTATCCTGTCAACGCTTATGTCGATATATTTTTCATCCAGTTCGGAATTTTTTACAGCTTCTGAAATTTTGCGGCCGTTGTAACCGAAGGAGGATGGCATCTCAAGGTCGTTGCCGTTTCTCAGCCCCTTGACCCTGTCGTTTATCGCGCCCCAATCGCTGACCACAACTCCGTCAAAGCCCCATTCGCCCCGGAGTATTTCGTTGAGCAGATGGGCGTTCTCCGCGCCGTGCTCCCCGTTTATCCGGTTATAGGAGCTCATGACCGTCCATGGTCTGCCCTCTTTGACGGCTATCTCAAAGGCGGTGAGGTATATCTCCCTCAAAGCCCTTTCATCCACAACGGAATTACAGCGCATACGTCTTGTTTCCTGATTGTTGGCGGCAAAGTGTTTGAGGGAAGTGCCCACGCCCCTGCTCTGCACGCCGTTTATAAATGCCGCCGCCAGCTTGCCCGCAAGGTACGGATCCTCGGAAAAATACTCAAAATTCCTGCCGCACATGGGGGATCTTTTCATATTGACCCCGGGGCCGAGCAGAACCGCCACGTTTTCCTTGAGGCACATATCCCCCAGCGCCTCGCCCATACGGGTCATAAGCTCCGTATCCCATGAACAGGCGGTAACGCTCGCCGTGGGGAAGCACACCGCAGGCACGGAATGGCCGAGGCTGGATTTTTTGGTGTCCGGGTTCTTCTTGCGCAGGCCGTGAGGGCCGTCGCAGAGCATCACGGAGGGAATACCCAGCCGCTCTATCGGCTGAGTGTGCCAGAAATCCATACCGTCCAGGAGAGATATCTTCTCCTCAAGGGTCATTTTGCTTATCAGATCCTTGTACTTAAAATCATGTTCAAGCATAGGTGCGCCTCATCTTTCCCTCGGTATTTTATTCGTCCTCAGTTGTTTCGGGTATGCCCAGCAACTCCTCTGACCGTGGCATATCCAGCTCGTCAACGTTTTTGAGCTTTGAGTGGATTATATTATTCCTCTTCTGAGCGTCCTCCAGGGATCTGCCCGCCTCTTCAATCTTCTTCCTCGCCTTATCCAGAACGACGCCGAATTTTTCATACTGGATCTTGGCGGCGGCAAGCAGGGTGCGGATCTCGTTGGCCTTCTCGTTGATCGCCACAGCTCTGAAGCCCATGGAAAGGGAGTTGAGCAGGGCGGTAATGGTGGTGGGGCCCGCTATCATAATGTTATACGCGCTTTGAAGCCTCTCCGGCAGGCCGGTTTTTGAGGAGGCTATCTCCGCGTACAGACCCTCTGTTGCAAGGTACATTATGGCAAAGGGGGTGGTGACCGGTACGTTTATGTATTTTGAAATATCCTTCGCGCTCTTGAGCACGCTGGCCTCCAGCGCCTTGCGCGCGGCGGCAAGAGCCTCCGCGTCCGCCCTGTCGGCCGCCTCGCAGAGCCTTATGTAATCCTCCACGGGGAACTTGGAGTCAATGGGCAGGTAGGTGATCTGCTTGCTGTCGCTCCCGGAGGGGATCTTGACAGCAAACTCCACCATCTCCCCGGAGGAGGCGGAGGTTTTAAAGTTCTGCTCATACATATTGGGAATGGTCTGGTCAAGAATACTGCCAAGCTGGACCTCCGCCCAGGTGCCTCTTGCTTTGACGTTGGTGAGTACCCTGTTCAAGGTGGTGACGTTATCCGTCACGCCGGTGGAAAGCTCTTTCATCTCGCCCAGAGACTTGTACACGTTCTCAAGCTGATCAGAGACGGTTTTGAAGGATGAGTCAAGCCGCGTGGTAAGCGTGGCGGTGAGCTTCTCGTCAACTGTCTCCCGCATCTGATCCAGCTTTTTCTCGTTGCTCTCCTGCATCCTGTTTATAGCTTCGGACACTATCCTGCTCTGCCTGTCGTTCTGCTCGACGTTGTTGGTGCGGATGGTCTCAAGGGAGGAGACAAGCGTCTTGATGAGCTTCTCCTGATACTCGCCGTTCAGCCTGAGCATCTCGCTCTGCTGGTCAAAGAGTTTTTTCATGCCCTCCGCAGTGGATCTGGTCAGGCTTTCCTGAAAATGCGCCCTCTCCCTGTTGTTCCGCTCAAACTCCTCAGAGACCCGGCGGGCAAGCTGCTCGTTCCTGCCGTTGGCAACGGCAAGGTCTCTGTTAAACTCCGCCATGCCCGTTGACAGTTTTTCGCTGTCCGCGGACTGCTTTTTTGAGAGCTTGAGTATAAGCACGACCGCAGCCGCGAGCATAACCGTCAAAACCGCCAGAAGCGTGTAGATTATATAAAACTCCATGTTTTTCTCCGTTTGTGAAATTATTTCAAAAAATCAGACATTCCTGCGCGCATACCTTGGCACGCACGCAGGACTTTTTGATGTTTTAAACGACGATCTCGTCACCGATATCAATGGCCGCATCGCCGGTCTCCTGTACAGACGTATCGTCATCGTATACGACGGATTCCTCCGCGCCGGTGGTGGTTTCGGGCTCCGTAGTCGTCTCCGGGGGGAGATAGCCCGTCTCGCGGGAGAGCCTGATAGCCGCCTCAACAGACAGCCTGGCGTTTACCATGCGGTAAGTGTCGGTCAGCGGATGGTACTCCGATTTATTATCCTTGACCTCGTAAACGGTGTTCTCCGGGTCGCAGACGATGTTCCTGACCTGGGCGCCGGTAAGCTTGGGGTTCACCGACCAGGTCATTGCCACAATACCCGTTACCATGGGGGCCGCCATGGAGGTGCCGGACATATATGAATATCCGCCGTCATCCATGGTCACGGTGCTGAAAATATTTGAGCCGGGGGCACAGATATCCACCTGAGAGCCGCCGTTTGAGAAGTATGACTGTTCAAATTCTCCGCCGCCCATATTTCTGGCGCTGCCCGCTACTATAACTCTGTCAATAACGTCCTGCTTTGAAATGCCGGCACAGGTCATGGTATTCTTTGAATTGATCGGGCAGAAGGTGCCGTTGTAGAAAGCGTCGATGGCGTAATCGTCTTCGCTGCCGTTGCCGGCCGACTGCACCACTATGAAGTCGTAGCCTCTTCTGAGGAGCTTTGACATGGTGAGGGAATAAATCCTGGCGTCAGTATTCATGGCTATCTTCTTGAAAGGATCTTTGTCCACGTTGGACTTAAATGAGCCGGAACAGCCCAGAGAAAAATTGATGACCTTGGCTCCGGCTTTGACCGTGTTGATAAAGCCCGAATAGATGCGGAAGTCCGTTATCCAGTGCTGTTTCTCATCCGGTTCCCAGTCAACGCAGGTGAACTTTGAGTTCCAGCAAAGTCCGGTGACGCCCTTTCCGTTATTCGCAATTGCGCCAATGATGCCGGAAACATGGGTACCGTGGTTGTCCCCCACGTTTGTCCTCTGGAACCTGTTCTTGGGGAAGGAGATCTTGCCCGCCAGATCCTCATGCCCGGTATCAAATCCGGAATCAACTATGCCGACTTTTATTTCATGAAAATAGTCGTTATATGCCCAGGCGCTGGGAGCCTGTACCGCCTCAAGGTGCCAGTTTGAACCCGAGGGATTGGATTCATTCCATCCGTCAACGTACGAAAACGTGCTTGTTGCGGAATAGTACCACGGATCGTCGGGCACAACAGGTTCGATCTGGGCGTCCGGCTCGTTTTTGACAGCGATATCGCTGGCCGCGTAGAGG